>NZ_JEYB01000064.1:0-19195 GCF_000582255.1 Acinetobacter sp. 1566109
CTGGGCTCGAACCAGGGACCTGCGGATTAACAGTCCGTCGCTCTACCGACTGAGCTATGGGAGAATCTGGAAAAGGATTTTAGGCAGGAAAGGGGGCTGGGTCAAGCCTTAATAGCAGAATTAGTGAGAATATCTAATCGTTTGGCTTAAAAATACACGAAACATTGATTTTATTCAAAATAATAGAAAGTTATTAGATGATTAGAAAAGAAAAAACCCGCAATAAATGCGGGCTTTTAGAATCTTGGCTCTCCCACCTGGGCTCGAACCAGGGACCTGCGGATTAACAGTCCGTCGCTCTACCGACTGAGCTATGGGAGATTAGTAGATGGCTCTCCAACCTGGGCTCGAACCAGGGACCTGCGGATTAACAGTCCGTCGCTCTACCGACTGAGCTATTGGAGAATCTGATGCGCATTTTATGGATGAAATCTAAAAGCGTCAATAAGAATATTAAAGAAAATGAATCGTTTGCTTGATTAATATGCTTTTGTTGCCTTAAAAATAAAAAAACCACCCTAAAGAGGGTGGTTTTTTATAAAGAAATAAAATTATTTCTCTACACCAGCTGGCTGACCTGCAAGTTTTGCATTTGCATAGTCCCAGTTCACAAGGCTTTCTAAGAAAGTTGCGATGTATTTAGGACGTAAGTTACGGAAATCGATGTAGTAAGCATGTTCCCATACGTCAATTGTTAATACAGCAATTTGACCATGTGCAAGTGGAGTGTCTGCATTTGAAGTTTTAGTAATAGAAAGTTTACCGTTTACTTCATCAGCAACTAACCAAGCCCAACCTGAACCGAATTGAGTTGTTGCAGCAGCAGTAAATTCTTCTGCAAATTTTTCGTAGCTACCAAAAGCTTCGTCGATTTTAGCAGCGATTGCGCCAGTAGGCTTACCACCACCATTTGGCTTCATGCTGTTCCAGTAGAAAGTGTGGTTCCAAACTTGAGCAGCATTGTTGAAAATACCAGCTTTAGATGCGTCACCAGCAGTTGCTTTGATGATTTCTTCTAAAGTTTTACCTTCAAGGTCAGTGCCTTTGATTAAGTTGTTTAAGTTAACAACATAGGTGTTATGGTGTTTGTCGTGATGGTATTCTAAAGTTTCTTTACTGATATGTGGCGCTAAATCATCATAGCCATATGGAAGTGCAGGTAAAGTAATGGTTGTCATGTTCCTATTCCTTGCATTTGCTGGGTTATACAATATTAAGTGGCTCTATTGTAAATGATTCTGTTCACAATAGGGCATCGTTTTAAAGAACTATACACAATAAAGATCTAATTAATACGCATAACACAGATTGAAAAAAAGACTTAATTAAATCGGATTATTCAATTCAAAATATTCAGATTCAACTGAGAACTGTTTTGAAATGGCTTGTGCCAAACGTTGAACACCATAACGTTCGGTTGCATGGTGACCGCAGGCAAAATAATGAACACCTAATTCTTTTGCTTCATAAAAAGTTCGTTCACTGACTTCCCCTGAAATATAAGCATCACAGTTTTGCAAAGCAGCTTTAGCAATAAAATCTTGAGCGCCGCCTGTACAGAAACCTACTTTTTGAATCGTTTTCTTCTCGGCTGGTAAGTGAATCACTTTAAAATCAAAGCTGTTTTGCAGTTTTGCTTTAAAGTCATCTACAGGAAGTGCTTGTTCTAAATAACCAATATTACCAATTGGGTGTTTCTCGGTTAAATCGAGTGGTTCTAAGCTTTGCAAGTTTAGCTTTTCGGCAATGGCAATATTATTGCCTAAAGATGGGTGTGCATCTAAAGGTAGATGATAAGTGACTAATGAAATATTATTTTGAATGAGTTTTTTAATGCGGTTGCCTCGCATACCAGTAATAGGATACGGTTCGCCTTTCCAAAAATAACCGTGGTGTACAAGTAACAGATTGGCATTTTGAGCAATAGCTGCATCAATTGCATCTTCAGAAGCAGTCACTGCACAAAGAATACGTTTTACTTCAGTTGAACCTTCAATTTGCAGGCCATTTGGTGCGTAATCTTTAAACTCTGCTGCTTTTAAGGTTTGGTCGCACCACTGAATAATTTCATGCAAATTTGCCATGATATTTCCTGAATTGAGTAGTAAAAGTTGCTAAAGCTATAGAAACATATTTTGTTGTGTAACTAAAGGTAGACAAATCTTTTTTGACTTTTTTATGTATATCGACATATTTAATTTAAAATGCTTAACTGAAAACTCTTTTTGTTCAATATATTAATTTAATTAAAAACTTCTTTGCGTAGAGGATATGAACGTGCGCCGCACCTTTACATGGTTACCTTGGGTGTTACTTATTATTGTAATTGCCAGTTTTATTGCATGGCAAAAATACCATCAGCCGAAACCAACTGTTGCAGTTGATGGGGTGCAAATGCCTGCTGAGAAAGTTGAGCCTCTGGTGAATACTTCTCGAACGGGTGGGGTGGTATCTTATAGTGCTGCGGTAAAAGTTGCAGCGCCGGCAGTTGTTAATATTTTTACGACCCAGAAAGTTAAACAAAATCATCCTTTATTAAGTGATCCGGTTTTCCGTGAATTTTTTGGAAATCAGGTTCCCGAACAACAACAGCAAAATGAAAATAGCTTAGGTTCAGGGGTTATTGTTCGTGCTGATGGTTATATTCTTACCAACAACCATGTGATTGCTCAAGCTGACCAGATCGTAGTTGCTTTACATGACGGACGTCGTGCAGAAGCTACAATTGTGGGGACTGACCCAGATACAGATTTGGCAGTTATTAAAATCGATTTAGATAAACTGCCAGTATTGCCATTTAAATTGAGTGGTAATGAAGTGGGTGACGTTGTTTTAGCAATTGGTAACCCGTTTGGTGTAGGACAAACGGTAACTCAAGGTATTGTTTCAGCGACAGGTCGATCAGATTTAGGTATTAATACCTATGAAGACTTTATTCAAACTGATGCAGCAATTAACCCTGGAAATTCAGGGGGAGCCTTAATTGATGTTGCTGGTAACTTGATTGGCGTCAATACTGCTATTTTTTCACAATCAGGTGGTTCTTTAGGTATTGGTTTCGCTATTCCTGCGAAGGTTTGTCAACAAGTACTTAACTCAATTTTAAAAGATGGCCGTGTGGTTCGTGGTTGGTTAGGTATTAGTTTACTACCACCTACACAAGACGATGTATTGGCACCAAAACCACCAGTTGGTGTAATCGTTGCTGATGTATTAAAAAATGGTCCAGCGGCTTCTGCTGGTATTAAAGTGGGCGATAAAATTGTTCAGGTGAATAATGAACCGATTACTTCGGCTTCTCATTTGATTAACTACGTGGCTTTACAGGCGCCAAATAGTGAAATTAATGTATTGGTTGAACGAGATGGTAAACAACAAAACTTTGTTGTGACTGTGGGCGAGCGAAAAGCGCAAAATACTCAATCTCAGTATATCCCGCTTCCTAAACGTTAAAACCTCAATAAAAAAAGCCTCATCGTGAGGCTTTTTTTATGACTACTGATTAAGAGTGGCTAAGGCTTTGATGTTGATTTTTAAACTCAGCTAAAGCCTCAATTCGATATTGAATGAGCATTTCACCAATTTCTGCACCCTTAATGTTCTCTGGTAAATCCTGAACTTTAATAGAGCGAACAATCTGCATCGCTTCACGCATATATTGAGCTTGAGGATACGGACGATCTTCTAGCCCTAATCTGCCTTTTGCATCACATTCACAGGCTTGGACAAAAGCTTCTACTCTTTCTGGACGACGTAAAACATCTAAGCGTTGTAATAGACGCCATAAAGTACCTGGCTTTAATGACATAATCTGGTGGCATTTTAAATGCTCTTTACACACTGATAATGCCAACTGCTTGGTTTGCGTTGGGACTCTTAAACGTTCACATAATTGAGTAACTGGTTTAATTCCACGTTCTTCATGCATGATATGACGAGGAAGCTCATCGGCTGGAGTAAGAGCCTTACCTAAATCATGCACTAAAACAGCAAAACGTACATCGAGTGAGTAATTCGATTTACAAGCTTGTTGTAATGACATAAGGGTATGAACGCCACAATCTACTTCAGGATGATATTCAGGACGTTGAGGCACACCAAATAAAGCATCAATTTCAGGGAAAAGATGTTTTAATGCGCCACAATCACGCAAAGTTTGAAAATAAATATCTGCATGAGTTTCCATTAAAGCGCGAGAGGTCTCTTTCCAAACACGCTCTGGTGTTAATGCATCCAGTTCACCTGACTCTGCCATGGTTTGCATAAGTTGCAAAGTCTCTGGCGCAATTTGAAAACCATATGGAAAATATCGTGCAGCAAAACGAGCGACGCGCAAAACCCGTAGGGGATCCTCAGCAAATGCTTCTGAAACATGACGTAGAATTTTATTTTCTAAGTCGCTTTGACCACCATATGGATCATATATTTTGCCATCTTGATCCATGGCAATTGCATTAATTGTTAAGTCACGGCGAATTAAGTCGTCTTCTAAACTTACGGTTGTATCAGTAAAGAATTGAAACCCATGATATCCCTGACCAGACTTTCGTTCGGTTCGTGCAAGTGCGTATTCTTCTTTGGTTTCGGGATGAAGAAACACAGGGAAATCTTTGCCTACAGGCTGGAAACCTTGGGCGAGCATGTGTTCCGGCGTTGCACCGACAACAACATAGTCTTTTTCTTGATAGGGATGCCCAAGTAAAAAATCTCGGACGGCACCGCCTACTAAATACACTTGCATGAAAAAACCTCTATTCTCCAAGCAATCATGCTACAGAATAGAGGTTTTCTCAAGTGATTAGAGATGCTTTTCGTAAAAAGCAGTTTCTAAATTACTTTTCTTGTTGTTGAATTTCAGCAACAGTTAAAGCAGTCATATTGATAAGGCGGCGAGTCGTCGCTGTAGGTGTCAAAATATGAACTGGTTTAGCAGCACCTAGCAAAATTGGACCAATTGTAACGTTGTTACCAGATGTTGCTTTTAACAAGTTAAATGAAATGTTTGCTGCGTCTAGGTTCGGCATAATCAGCAAGTTTGCTGAGCCTTTGAAACGTGAACCTGGGAAAGCATATTGACGAATGCTTTCATCTAATGCTGCATCACCATGCATTTCACCTTCAACTTCAAGCTCTGGAGCTTGCTCAGATAAAATACGATAAACTTCACGCATTTTTTGAGCGCTTGAATCAGTCTGGTCGCTACCGAAACTTGAGTGAGAAAGTAAAGCTACACGTGGTGTAATACCAAAGCGACGTACTTCTTCAGCTGCTAAAATTGTCATTTCAGCAAGTTGTTCAGCAGTCGGGTTAGTATTTACATACGTATCAGCAATAAACAAATTACGATCTTCAAGCATTAATGCATTGAGCGTGAAGAAGTTATTCATACCTTCTTTAAGACCAATGACATTACGTACGAAGTCAAGGTGAATGTTATAGCTACTGTAAGTACCACATAACATACCGTCTGCTTTGCCGAATTTAACCAGAAGAGATGCAATTAAAGTTGAGCGACGGCGAGCTTCACGTTGAGCATATTCAACAGTAATGCCTTTACGTTGCATTGTTTGGTAGTAGTCTTTCCAAAACTCTTCATACATCGGGTTTTGTTCTTGATCTACAATCTCAATATTTACACCGTGTTGTAAACGTAGACCTAATTTTTTGATGTTTGCTTCAATGACTGCAGTACGACCAACTAAAATTGGTTTAGCTAAATCTTCATCAACTGCAATTTGAACTGCACGTAATACGCGCTCATCTTCGCCTTCAGCATATGCAATACGTTTAGGATCTGTTTTTGCTTGAGCAAAGATTGGTTTCATTAAGAATGCTGAGTTATAAACAAACTCAGAAAGTTTTTGACGATATGCAGAGAAATCTTCGATAGGACGAGTTGCAACACCTGAATCCATTGCTGCTTTAGCAACAGCAGGTGCGATTTCTAAAATTAAGCGTTGATCAAGTGGGCGTGGAATTAAGTAGTCACGACCAAATGAAGCAGATTTTTCACCATAAGTAGCTGCGTCAGCTTCTACGTGAGCCATACGTGCAATTGCGTGTACACATGCAATTTTCATATCTTCGTTAATTGTTGTAGCACCTACGTCAAGTGCACCGCGGAAGATATAAGGGAAACATAACGCATTGTTTACTTGGTTCGGGTAGTCCGAACGACCAGTTGCCATAATGACATCAGGACGTACTTCATGTGCATGTTCAGGCAGAATTTCTGGATCTGGGTTTGCTAATGCAAAAATAATTGGATTTTCAGCCATTTGTTTCACCATGTCTTTGGTGAGAATACCTGCAGCTGAAAGACCTAAGAACATATCTGCGCCAGCCATTACTTCATGTAATTGAGTCGCTTTAATGTCTTGTACATAACGCTTTTTAGATTCATCTAAGCCTTCACGTGAAGTCGTAAGTAGACCACGAGAATCGGCAACAATGATATTTTCTTTATTTACGCCTAACGCGCAAAGTAAATCTAAACAAGAAAGGGCAGCAGCACCTGCACCTGAAGCAACGATTTTGATTTCTTCAATTTTCTTGTTAACGATTTGTAGAGCATTTAATAATGCTGAACCTACAATAATACTTGTACCGTGTTGGTCATCATGGAACACAGGAATTTTCATGCGTTCACGAAGTTTCTTCTCAATATAGAAACATTCTGGTGCTTTGATATCTTCAAGGTTAATGCCGCCAAAAGTTGGTTCTAATGAAGCAACAATATCAACGATTTTATCTGGATCGTTTTCAGCAATTTCAATATCAAATACATCAACACCAGCGAACTTTTTAAACAGAACGCCTTTACCTTCCATTACCGGTTTAGAAGCTAATGGACCGATGTTACCTAAACCAAGAACCGCAGTACCGTTACTGACAACAGCAACTAAGTTACCACGCGCTGTGTATTTTGCAGCAGCTGAAGGATCACGTTCAATCTCTAAACATGGAGCAGCAACCCCTGGTGAATAAGCTAGAGCCAAATCTCGTTGGTTGACGAGTTGCTTACTAGGCGTGACGCTGATTTTCCCTGGATTTGGATATTCGTGGTAATTTAAAGCGGCCTGTTTTAAAGATTGATCGTCCATCTGAGTCTCTATTTGATACAAAAAAGCAAACTAGTCAAATCACTCATTTAGGGGGAGGCAACTCATTTCGTTTACTTTGCTTTAATTTTTACCAATTAAGAGAATAGTAGACGAATTGCCAATAGCCCCGTAGTGAGCTAAATGCTAAAGAATATAACACTACTTCTTTATTTCTCACAGTCAAAAACGCTCATTTTTGGAAAAACCAGCGCATGTAAAATAGACTGTTAAAACAATTATGAAATATACGTATTTGATTGTAGATATTGAATAATCTGATTTGGATGGAGTGGGCGACTAAAGAAATAGCCTTGTAAAAAATCACATTGTTGTTTTTGTAGATAAATGACTTGTTCCTCAGTTTCAACACCTTCAGCAACCAGTTTTAATCCCATACTTTTGCCCATCGCAATCATGGCATTGACAATCGCTTCTTGTTTTTGATCACCAATTTTAGAAATAAAGGCTCGATCTATTTTCAAAATATCGATTGGGTACTCTGTTAGATAAGCTAAAGATGAATAACCTGTACCAAAATCATCGAGTGCAATTGAAATATTGCGTTCTTTAATTGAATGCAATAATTTTTTCACATTATCAGTATTGTCTAATAAAGCCGATTCGGTAATTTCTAGCTCTAAATTTGAACCATCTAACTGATAGTGTTCTAAAAACTCATCCAAGTCATTGAGTAAGAGACCTCGATGAATTTGTTGGGCAACAATATTTACCGAGACTTGGATATCTGTATAGCCAGATTTTTTCCATTCTTGTAATTGTTTGCCGACTTTATCTAAAACGACTTTACCGATATCAGAAATAAGGCTACTACGTTCAGCAAAAGGAATAAACATATTCGGCATAACTAGTCCTTTTTCAGGATGTTGCCAGCGAATTAAAGCTTCAAAACCCTTAACTGATTTGTCATTTAAATTAATTTTCGGTTGGTAATAAACAACGAACTCATCATTTTGAATGGCTTTACGGAGCTCTTGTTCTAAATCGGCTGTCTTATATGGATTTGTTGTTTTATTACAATAATAGCTAATAGTATTGCCGCCCAGACGTTTTGCTTCTGACAATGCTTGTTCAGCGTGGTTGTTAAGATGGTCAACTTGTCTGCCATGTTCTGGGAAACAGGCGACTCCAATAGATGCTGTAATAAAATATTCCTGCTGATCAATATAAAAAGGTGCATTCAAAGCTTGTAATATATTTTGGCAATATTGCTCAATATTTGGGTGAATAGGTGATATTTCATAAATAATCGCAAAATCATCCCCATTTAAATAAGCGACTAAAATAGCATTAATATTGGTGAGACGTAGACGCTGTGCAAATTGTTTCAGTAGTTCGTCACCACTATCATTATTTAAGAACTCATTAAATGCTCTAAATCTATCAATATTAATTCGAATTAATGCCAGATTTTTAAAACTATAAGAGGGATTGACTAAATATTGATGTAATTGATTGTAATAATAAAAACGGTTAGGAAGGTGAGTTAAACTATCATAATTTTTTAAATAAGATAAATGTTGCTCTTGGCGTTTTTGCTCAGTTAAATCACGTGCAAAACCAATATAATTAATGACTTGATTGTGTTCATCTTTAACCGCATTAATATGAAGCCATAAATAAACACTCTTACCCGAAGCAAATTTTTCATCAAACTGGCCCATATATTCACCAGTTTTAAGAAGTTGTTGGGTAATCGAGTCATGAAACTGTTGTTGCTGCAATTTCTGATTTATTGCGATGTTAAATAACTGCTGGTTTAATAACTCAGATTTCGAAAAACCAGTTAATTTTTCATAATAAGGATTAACATCAATATAATTAAGTTTTTCATCTAGAATGAAAATTCCTTCAGCAGCTTGTTCAAGCACAATAGCGCAGAGTCTTAAATGCTCTTGATCTTTTTTTTCCTGATGAATATCTCTGGTCATTCCAACCATGCGTAAAGCTTTATTGGTTTTAGGATCACGGCTAATGACACGCCCTACATCATGAATCCAGCGCCAAGAGCCATTACGACGTAAAATACGAAAAGTAATATTGAAATGATCAGATTTTCCTTCCAAATGTTCTTTTAAACGTTCATCAAATAATTTTCGGTCATTCGGATGAATACGCTCTAATATGGTTTTGAGATGTAAAGACGTATTTTGCGTTTGTTTTTGTTGATCAAAAAAAGTGATTTCTAGTTTTTGTTTTTCAATATCCCAGTCCCACGGTCGAATACCTGCAGTTTCATGGGCAAATGCTAAATTATGACGATGACTTTCAAGCCTTTCATTCATTTTGGTTAAGTCGTATGTTCTTTCACGTACTTTTTGTTCGAGTAAATGATTATTAAATTGAAGCTGTGCTTCAATATCTTTGGATTTATTTACTTCTTGTTGGAGCTGTACACATAACTCTTCAGCCCATTGAGTATGCTGTTCCGCGACTTGTACAAGTTGCTTATTTTTAAATAATAGTTGAGAAATTTTTTGATAGTTACGTTGAGTTGCATACGCACAAAGCAAAGTTGCTACAAAGGCTAAGTTATAAGCAAAGTAAAAAGGAAGTTGGGTGACTTGAGAATGGGTAAATTGACTAATAAGGAGTGGAACTGTACTTGGAATAAAGAGTAAATAAAAATATCGGGGCTGCTGAGTTAAAAAAGTAAGACCAATAATATGTGCTGAAGTAATAAATAGGGCGATTAGGATATGAACATCGGATACGGAGATTAAGCTAGCTGGAAGTGAAAAATGAAGAACAATTATATTTATTCCCATTAAAATTCCAGAGAGCAAACAAATAGCTTGCAGGGTCAAATCAGTTTTTTTAATAAAATTAATATCGCGATATTGTGTTAAAAGTTTTGGAATAAATAATAGACAGGTAAAAATTAAAACGGTAAAGCCAATTGACCAAATAAACTTTGTAATGTAAGAAGTAAAGTAACAAGAGAAAATAAGGGCTGAAATTAGGCAAAGTAATATTAGGCTAATCAGATACCAGCGAATATATTGAATTGAGAGCCGGAGCTGTTCAATTTTTGTTTGATGCTGTAAATATTCTTCCTGAAGGCCAGACATAAGATTTTTCTATCCTATTTTTTTTACATTTATACAGAAAGAATCTGATTTATCAGTGGAAAAAAATTTAAATTAATATTCATACAGTAAAAGTAAGTTAACTTTAATTGTTGATTTAATCAATGTTCAATTAGTTTATATGGATAAAAACCGATAATTTAAAATAGATAATGCTACAACAGGTGCAGTTTCAGTGCGTAATACACGATCTCCAATACACCAGTTCATAAAACCAGCTTGATTCGCTTGCGTAATTTCATTTTCGCTTAAACCACCCTCTGGTCCAATTAATAGGGCAAGTTCAGGCTGAATCCCTGACAATACATCTTTTTGTTCTTTTTCAGGAGCTAAAACAAATTTAGATACAGGAAGTTCAGAAGAGCTTAGCCATTCATTAAGCGAAATAGGAGCTAAAACTTCTGGGACTAAGTTAAGTCCACATTGCTCACATGCTGCAATCGCAACAGCTTGCCAATGGTCTAATTTTTTTTGGTCTCGGTCATATTTCAAACGCATTTCACAACGGTCACTGGTTAAAAGCTGAATTTTGCTAACACCAAGTTCAGTGGCTTTCTGAATAGCATAATCCATTCGGTCACCTTTACTCATGACCTGACCAAGAATAGCTTTAAAAGGAGCGTTACGGTTTGCAGGATTAAAACTCTCAATTGTGACAAATGCATTTTTTTTATTAATTTCGGTCAATGTTGCGAGATATTCTCCGCCTTGTCCATTAAATAGAGTCGCTTGTTCTTGTAGTTGTGCACGTAAAACACGTACCCAATGATGGAATACCGATTCAGTCAGCTGAATTGTTGAGCCAACTGTAAGTTCAGTTTCGATAAAAAAACGATTCATTGGGTACGCCTTACAAAATTAATTTAAACCAAGATCAACAACAAGTTGACGAGTTGGTTCGACTTGGTTCATTGAGTAGAAGTGCAAGCTTGGTGCACCACCTGCAATCAGGCGTTCGCATAGCTTAACAACAACTTCATGACCAAAAGCTTTAATACTTTCACTGTCATCGCCATAGGCTTGTAACTGCTTACGGATCCAGCGAGGAATTTCAGCACCAGTACCATCTGCAAAGCGAATTAAGTTGCTTGCATTGGTAATCGGCATGATACCAGGAGCTACCGGAATGTTAATTCCAGCTTTTTCCAAACGCTCCATAAAATAAAAGTATGAATCTGGATTAAAGAAGAATTGGGTAATTCCAGCATTGGCACCAGCTTGTACTTTTTCAATAAAACGTTGGATGTCTGAATCAAGACTTTCAGCTTGAGGATGCATTTCTGGGTAAGCTGCAACTTCAATATGAAAATGATCACCTGAGTGCTCACGAATAAAACGTACTAAGTCTTGAGCATAAGGAAGCTCGCCAAGACCAACCTGTCCAGATGGTAAGTCGCCACGTAAAGCGACAATACGGTCAATGCCTTGAGCTTTATATAAATCGAGTAGTTCAGCAATACGCGTCTTATCATCACCAATACAAGAAAGGTGAGGGGCAACAGGAGTGCCTTTACCGTTGAAATCTTCAATAGCGGCAAGTGTACGTTCGCGAGTAGAACCACCAGCGCCATAAGTAATCGAGAAAAACTCTGGATTTAATAGCTGTAATTCTTGGTGAACAATACGAAGTTTTTCAGCACCGGCATCAGTTTTTGGCGGGAAAAACTCAAAAGAAATAGGTGTACGTTTAGTCATGTCAAATCCTTGTAAACAGCGAAACATTTTAGAAAAAAGGGCAGTCGGTTCACCGTCTGCCCTTAAGTTCTTAGTATTTGTAAGCGTCAGATTTGAATGGTCCCTCAACAGCAACACCTAAATAATCGGCTTGCTCTTGAGTTAACTGAGTAAGTACACCACCGAATCCTGCAACCATTGCCGCAGCAACTTCTTCGTCAAGTTTCTTAGGAAGAACTTCTACGCGAATTTTTGCAGCTTTTTCGCTTGCAGGAAGGTCAGCAAATTTCTCTTGGAATAAGTGAATTTGACCTAAAACTTGGTTAGCAAAAGAACCGTCCATCACGCGTGATGGGTGACCAGTTGCATTACCTAAGTTCACAAGGCGGCCTTCAGAAAGAAGGATAAGGTAGTTGTTTTCGTCTTCTGAACGATAAACTTGGTGAACTTGTGGCTTAACTTCAACCCACTTGTAACCACGTAAATAAGCTGTGTCGATTTCTGTATCGAAGTGGCCGATGTTACATACAACTGCACCAGCTTTTAAGCTGTCTAGCATTGCGGCATCACACACGTGGTAGTTACCAGTTGTTGTTACAACAAGGTCAGTGTTGCCAAGAAGATCGTGGTTAATATCTTCTTTTTTACCTGTTTGTACGCCGTTTTTATATGGAGATACAACTTCATAGCCGTCCATACATGCTTGCATTGCACAAATTGGGTCAACTTCTGTGACACGAACGATCATGCCTTCTTGACGTAAAGATTGTGCAGAACCTTTACCTACGTCACCGTAACCGATCACAAGCGCACGGCGGCCAGATAAAAGCATATCTGTTGCACGTTTGATCGCGTCATTTAATGAGTGACGGCAACCATATTTGTTGTCGTTTTTAGACTTAGTAACAGAGTCATTTACGTTAATTGCAGGTACTTTTAAAGTGCCGTCTTTCCACATTTCGATAAGACGTTGAACACCTGTAGTTGTTTCTTCGGTAATACCGTGAATACGTTCTAAAAGGGCAGGGTATTTTTCATGAACAAGAGCAGTTAAGTCACCGCCATCGTCCAAAATCATGTTGGCATCCCAAGGTTGACCATTTACATTGATCTGTTGTTCAAGGCACCATACATATTCTTCTTCAGTTTCACCTTTCCAAGCAAAAACTGGAATACCGCGAGCAGCAATTGCAGCAGCAGCATGGTCTTGAGTAGAGAAAATGTTGCAAGATGTCCAGCGAACTTCAGCACCTAATTCAACAAGCGTTTCAATAAGAACCGCTGTTTGAATGGTCATGTGGATACAGCCAAGAATTTTTGCGCCAGCAAGTGGTTTAGAAGCTGCATAGCGTTTACGTAAGCCGATCAAAGCTGGCATTTCTGCTTCGGCAAGTTTGATTTCTTTACGACCGTAGTCAGCAAGTGAGATGTCAGCAACTTTGTAATCTGTAAATGAAGCATTAACCGCGTTCATCAGGATCTCCTAGGAAAAAATAGTATTGATCATTCTGTTCGCGGATGCCGTTGTTGGTTAAAACGAGTGTTTAACCGATCGTCGAGCCTGGCAAAATGATCTTTAGTGCCGATCATTTGTCGCAGCATCCCTCGACTAGCGAAACATTGTACTTGGAAAAGCTTTTAGTGCCAATCCAGTTTTGTTTATTATCTGCTTAATTACGACTTTAGGTTTAAATTATGGCCTTAAATATTCCCGAATCTTTGGCAAATCTCGAAGCGAACAGTGGAGTTTTCGCAGTTTGGATGGTACTAAAGCATTATGGGATAGAAATTGATGTCGCTGAGTTGATTAAAGTTTGCCGATATGAGCAAGATGGTACCTATACCATTGCTTTAGCTGTTGCTTTAAAAAAGTTTGGTTTTGATGTGTCCTTTCACTCAGATCATGATCCCAATATTAGCCCGAGCGAACGCATGAGCTATAAAGAAGCAAAGGTACTAAAAATTCCAATAGGATCTGCTTTGAGCTATCAAGATATTCAAGCTGCTATTCATAATGGAAAAATGATGATTGTGTACTACGACACTTTAGATGGCGTAGGTAATCAGTCACTGGTTTATTCTATAGATCAAAATGAAATTTGCTTTTTTGATAGTTTTGAGCCGATGTCGGCAACAGTTTTTGAGAACCAGCGTAATGTAGAAGGAATTTGCCGTCAGGCTATTATAATTGGTGAACGTAATTTAAATATTTATTCGACTACATTAAATTAGATCAAAGTGAGCCAGTAGAGTTCCTGGCTCAGATTAAAATTATTGTTGTTGATATTCTTGAATGACTTCTAAAGCAGCGCGAAAAGCTTCCTGAGTAGCAGGAGCGCCGCAATATGGCAAACTATGCAATAAAGTTTCCTGAATTTCTTCCACTGTACAACCATTATTGAGTGCACCACGGACATGGCCTTTAAGCTCGGTAGGAGATTTAAGCGCAGTTAACATTGCTAGAGTGATTAATGAGCGATATTTACGTGGTAGCACACCTTCACGCTGCCAAGTCGAACCCCAAGCATGTTCATTAATCCAGTCTTGTAAGGGCTGGGTAAAGGGTACCGTATTTTCTTGTGCACGTTTTACAAAAGCTTCTCCCATCACTTCTGTGCGTACTTTTAATCCATTTTCGTAATCTTGCTTAGACATTAATTTCTCCTAAAAATAAAAGCGTCGAGTGACGCTTTTATGGTTATTTATTAATTAATGCGAATCAAAAATGATTGCAATAGTGAATTGGTGGAGGCATCAGTCACACTATTTGATGAGGGTTTGATAAAGGCAGATCTTTGTCGAGTTTTTCATCAAAAACATCGGTAAGCATGCTGTCAAATCGAATTGCGTTGTATTGCAACAATTGTTGAGCTTCGCTATCAGAAATAAAGCCTTCTTTTGTAGCCTGCGCAATATTCTCTTCAAAAGTAAGCCCTGTAAATTTTCCTTTAGATTCAGCTTTCTTAAACTTATCCCAAAGCGGCTCGATGGTTCTTAAAATCTGGAATGTATGTTCCAGACGTCCAGTCACGTCATTAGGTTCAGTTGAATAGTACACATGGTGTTTAAGTTGCTCTCTAAAAGGGTGTTCTTCCATCATAAGTTCAGCTACTTGTTGTTTTAACTCATCGTCAGGTTTTGAAATCACGCGGCCTAACGGGAAACATATCCATTTGACAAGTGCTGCTGGAAACTTGGCTGGGAAGTTATCAAATAACCCCCAAAATGCTTCCTGAATATTCAAGAATGCTTTTTGTAGTGCTAGTTTGGCATGCAGTTGTTCAGCTTCAGTTTTTTGCCCAGCTTCATAAAATTTTAAAATTGCAGTAGATATAAATAAATGCGCATGTATATCGGCTAAACGTCCTGATAGCATTTCTTTACGTTTTAAATCTCCGGCAAGTAAGCCAAGCGACATATCAGAAACAAGTGCGAAGTTGGCACTAAAACGGTTAATCGTTTTATAGTAACTCGCAGTGAACTGATCTGATGATTGAGGTGCATCACTTGAACCACCTGTCCAACCATAAGCAAATGATTTTGCACCACGGTTAAAGGTATAGGCTAAATGTTTAAATAACAGGTCATCGAATTTTTGAACTGCATTGGCTTTATCATCAGACTGAAGCAATTGTAGTTCTTCAAAAAGATAAGGGTGACAGCGCATTGAACCCTGACCAAAAATCATGAGTGAACGGGTTAAAATATTTGCACCTTCGACTGTAATTGCAATAGGAATAGCTTGATAGGTAAGTGCAAGGAAGTTGCGGGGCCCAAGCTGAATACCACGTCCACCAGCAATATCCATGCCGTGATTAACCACTTTACGCATGGTTTCAGTTGCATAGTATTTTGCCATGGCAGTCATCACGGCAGGGGTTCCACCTTGATTTAAACCACATGTCACTAAATAACGGAATGCTTCAAGCATATAGGCATCACTGGCAATTTCACTACTTGCTTCTTGTACACCTTCAAATTTGCCGACAGAAATATTGAACTGTTGACGAATTCTTGCAAAAGCACCGACAGTTAAATAGCTCATTTCACCTGCGGCTGTGGCTAATGCTGGAAGGGAAATGCCACGACCGACGCCTAAGCATTCCATCAGCATGCGCCAGCCTTTACCAGCATTTTCTTGTCCGCCAATAATCCAGTCAATTGGAATGAAGACATCTTCACCTTCTACTGTTCCATTCATAAATGGAGAGCCGGGATAATGGCGTGCACCTATTTTCACACCTGCATGGCTTGCAGGAATGAGTGCGCAGGTAATACCGTATTCGGTTTTATTTTTATCACCGAGTAGACCTTCAGGGTCATAAAGCTTAAATGCTAAGCCAACTACGGTGGCAATTGGAGCAAGCGTAATCCAGCGTTTAGAGAAATTCATGCGTAGACCAAGAACTTGAGCGCCTTCATATTCGCCGTAGCAAACCACTCCCGAATCTGGAATTGCGCCTGCATCTGAACCTGCTTCTGGACTCGTTAAACCAAAGCATGGAATTTCTTCACCTTTAGCAAGGCCTGGTAAGTATTGCTGCTTTTGTGCATCAGTACCGTAGTGCATGAGTAGTTCGCCGGGTCCTAAAGAGTTAGGGACCATACAACTCACTGCTGCGGTTAATGAACGTGAGGCAATTTTGCTCATAATACGGCTTTGAGCAAATGAGCTAAATTCTTTACCGCCAAAGGATTTTGGAATAATTAGGCCTAAGAAACCTTTATCTTTAATGAATTGCCAAACTTCAGGAGGAAGGTCTTTTAATTGATGATGAATTTCCCATTCATCAAGCATACTACATAGCACTTCAACTTCATTATCGATAAAACTTTGTTCTTCTGGTGAAAGTGTAGGATAGGGATATTTTTCAAATTGCGACCAGTCTGGAGCCCCCATAAACAATTCTTTTTCCCACCAGCTTGTTCCTGCTTCTAAAGCTTCTTGTTCGGTTGTGCTGATGCTCGGCATTGAATTTGCCAGAGTTTTATATGCAGGTTGAGTAATTAAGTTAAACCGTAAAGGTTTAAACAAAATGATAATGCTCAGCGCAATAAGAGGAATACCTAAGAGTAATGACCATGGCGTTAAAATGAATGCAGTAAGTATGGCGACCGCAATCATAAGAACACTGCCAATGACTCTGTTTAGGTTAAAAAAGAAAATTGCCCATATTGCAATGAGCTGAATGACAATACTTAAAACAAAGAGTAGGAAAATCATACTTGCTCCTTGCTAGATAAGCCCTCAAGTTGGAAGTTACAAAAAAAGCGAGGAGAGATTAAGGCTTAACTAGCTAATTTTTTAATGCTGTTTAAATTTAATTTTTTATGTCGCAATTGATGTATATGCTAGAGCAGGGATATATCGTGCTTTTAGATATAAGATATTTTTAAATGAATGTGTAATGGCTTGTTTTATCGATTTGTCAAGAAATGTTATTGATTTTCTTATACAAATAAAAAGCCCTCAGATTAGAGGGCTTTTTTAAAAGATTTACTAGATTAAGCTTCGACGACCTGAACCGCGATTTTTTTAGCAGGATCTACTTTACGACGAACTTCTGGTACTGGTTCGCCATGATATTGGCGGTCAGCAAAATAACTTGAACGAACCATTGGTGCAGACCAGATATTTCTAAAGCCAAGTTTACGGCCATGCTCTGCATAGCGTTCAAACTCTTCTGGTGTTACAAAACGGTCAATTGGCGCGTGTTGTTTAGAAGGTTGTAAATATTGACCGATAGTCACATAGTCGACATCGTGAGCACGTAAGTCATCAAGTAATGCAATCACTTCTTCTTCAGTTTCACCAATACCTACCATCAAACCACATTTTGTTGGAATGTCAGGGCAGTATTCTTTAAACATTTTCAATAAGTTTAAAGAATGTTGGTAATCTGAACCTGGACGCATGGCTTTATACAGACGAGGTACAGTCTCAATGTTGTGGTTAAATACGTCTGGTGGACATTCAGTCATAATGCGTAAAGCAATATCCATACGTCCACGGAAGTCTGGCACTAAAATTTCGAGTAATGTATTTGGACTAAGCGCACGAGCTTCTTTAATACAGTCCACAAAGTGTTGTGCACCGCCGTCGAGTAAGTCATCACGGTCAACCGAAGTAATTACTGCATATTTGAGCTTAAGATTGGCAATTGTCTCTGCCATGTGACGAGGCTCATCAGGGTCTAATGCATTTGGACGACCATGTGCTACATCACAGAACGGGCAACGACGTGTACAAATATCGCCCATAATCATGAATGTTGCTGTACCACCACCAAAACACTCTGGTAAGTTAGGACAAGCTGCTTCTTCACAAACGGTATGGAGTTTTTGAGCACGTAAAGTCGTTTTAATACGCTGAACTTCTTCTGGTGCCGTCATCTTGACACGAATCCAGTCAGGTTTACGCGGCACTTCAACCGTAGGTACAACTTTTACAGGAATTCTTGCGACTTTTTCAGCGCCACGAAGTTTTACACCCTGTTCAGGTTTACGGTGTTCTGACATATTTAACTTTTCCACTCGTTTATAGAGACATTGACATTGTATTATAGCGGAGTTCTTTGGTTAATAGCGGAAAATAACTATTCATATAATAAATGTGGTTATTCAGAAATATAGGGTTGAGAAATACATAAATTCACCGCATATTAGTCATAATCTATTATAAAATATGGTCATTCAAGAGAGGAAGGAGCTTTCAATGCCACGTAAAAAAGAGGTCGTTAGTGGGAATTTCGTTAAGTACGATACGGTAGTTCTCGGTTCTGGACCTGCAGGTGAAGGCGCGGCAATGAAGCTTGCAAAAGCGGGTAAGCGTGTTGCAATTGTAGATGTGCGTGATCAACTTGGTGGTAACTGTGCTCACGTAGGGACTATTCCAAGTAAAGCATTGCGTCAAACAGTATCTAGTATTATCCGCTATCAACGTGATCCAATGTTTCAAAAAGTAGGTGAATGGAAACAGTTCACCATGAAGCAGGTTTTGCGTAATGCACACAAAGTAATTCAACAACAAGTTGATACACATACACGCTTTTATGATCGCAACAAAATCGGTGTATTCCATGGTCGTGCATATATTCAAGATAAAAATACAGTTTTAGTTTTTAGCCATGAAGGTATTAAAGAAACAATTATCTGTAAGCAAATCGTGATTGCGACAGGTAGTCGTCCTTATCATCCACAAGGTCTCGACTTTGACCATCCTCGCGTATTTGATTCAGATAAAATTCTTGATCTTGATTATTCAATTCAAAAAATCATTATTTACGGTGCAGGCGTTATTGGCTGTGAATA
>NZ_JEYB01000065.1:0-17822 GCF_000582255.1 Acinetobacter sp. 1566109
TGGAATTTATCTTTGCTATCAAGAGGCTTTCAAAGCTTTAAAAACAGATCTAGGTATCTTGAATCCACGTCCCGAAATTCACGTCTGGAAAGATACTAATCTATCCGGTTATACCATCGCCAGTAATATCCAATGGTTCCTATACTGGACTCAGAATGCACCCAAAGAAATTAATCTAATTATCCATTCTCTTCCCAAAGATAACAAAAAAATCGAACTATTAAAAAATGTGGCTAGTTCCGAATTTCTAAAATTTCTATCATCTACTTATTATGATCTTAATCGATTAAATCCCAAAAGGTTACATAACTTAATAAATGAATACATTTCTGCCGAGGCTATTTACAAGTTAAACAAAGAAAATTCTTTCAAACCTCACCGTACTATGAGCTTAGACCTGCTAGCAAAACGACTCTCATACACACGAAATCAGCTGAATTATCGCAATAAAGTTATAAACCGAAAAAGACAAAGTGTGCTTGATCAACTAGAACAAACTAGTGAAGTTGTACAACAGCTTTTAAATAATGTGGACTTCGTTCTCACGCCAGATCAGCTATGGAAAGCATAATGTCAGAATCCAACCCAACCCATCAAAATATTGCTGATATTCCAAGGGTATCATTAAAACAGACATTGGAAAAACTCTTTGGTGATGAGCAGCTCCAACGTACCGAACATATTCAATATGTTGCTGATTTACTGACTTCGCACCCAACTGATCAATGTCTGGAAGGACTGAATCTCGATCTATTAGATTTTGATCTAGAAACCAATTCTGTTTTTGCTAGACCAGCTGCATTGGTCTCCTCTCGAAAACATACTGTTAGCGCAACACCAGTTACTTGGTATGTGAACTCAATTGCACAATTAGCAGAGTCGGAAGAAAACGCTTTAATCTGGAATATCCTGGTCTTAAAAGCAGCAATCTATTTAATTGCCCTTCCAGACATTAAACCTGAGCTTTTTAAAGAAGACTACACTGAACATTTCAATACTGTAAAACGCTTATTTCAACGCTTCCGTGTGGCCAATAGGGTTCTGAATCCCGATAAAGAATATCAAAATACACGCGAATACATGATCCTTTGGGAAAAGCATCTTAAAGATCCTACGCTTTCGTTAACTGAATTTGTTCAATATTTAAGTAATTTCAATACAGATCCATCCAATGATTTTGAAAAAAATCTACTGAATAATCTACGCATTACATTTACTTATATTTTAAACAATAAGGCCAAAATTGCCAAAGCGAGCATCGAGACTCAACTTCAACATGATTTTTTAGATGAAGATCAGCTGATTGTAGAAAGTTCAGAAATTAAAAAAGGTCAAAAGTCTAAAGCTCTTAATATAGAAGAACAATTAGATGACCAAGATACACGTCAAATACTTGTAGACCCAACCATCGTTACCCCCCTTGCTGCATATTCAGAATCCGGCCAAAGCTATGTGCTGCCTCTGGTTGCCAAACATATTCAACGGAAAGAACATTTGCTGCCATACAGCAGCCTCTTTCCTAATACCACAAGCATAAGTGCCCTAATTACTGAACTATATAAAAATTACATTGTTGAGATTAAAGAAGACTCTAAAGACAAGGATAAAGAAATCAAAAAAAAGAAGGCATCCTTGATCCTGATGCTGTCATTTCTGACAGGTAATAAGATACAGGAATGGCTACGTCTGCAAAGTAAACGTGTTAAAACTTTAAATTCCCGCCAAAAGATCCTACAACAGGATGAACAATATTTCCTCCGTACTAAATTTTCAATTTTTGAAAATAAAGATTTTGCTTATCCTGAGTCCTTACTCAACCAAACCATCTATCTGGACATCCCGATCCCGAATTCATTTATTGATTCTCTGCGGGACGGTGACCCCGTTAAGGAAGAGGACCTTCAGCAACATTTGAAACAGCTGAGAGCCAAATTTTATATTCCAAAACTATCACTAATAAGAATTGGCTCTCTTTTACATCAGACTATTTTGCAACGCACTGGAAATAAACAGCTTGCTGACCTTCTCACTGGTATTGATGCCAATAAGTCTTCTTCTACTTCTTATTGTCATCAAAATATCCTGACTTTACAGACCGAGTATGTCTCGATTTTAAAAGAGCTGTGTGAGTCGTTATCCGATGAATACCAGAATATTGAATATGCTGCAGAAAAAAACTTTGGAAGCCGCAAAGCACCTACTTCAAATGTGATTCAAAATATCTTTGCCACTCTCAAATTCAGAATAATTTCACAAAAAGAAGACGACTGGATAGCAATTTTTAATCACTATAATCTGTGGATGTGGCATTTCTTGTTGCTCTTTACTGCTGCACGACCCGTCGCTGAATTTCCAGGTTTTTTAAAAAGCTTTAACCTGAAAAGAAAAATATGCATGGTTTCTGATAAGGAGGTGGGTGGGCGTCAAGGCTATGGACGTTTAATTCCACTAGGTCATTTTGTTGTACAAGAACTCCAGAAATTTATAGATTTTTTACATTATTTTAAAACTCAAATTGCTCCTAGTCAGCCAGAAATTCCACAACATATTCAACAAATTTTAGAGAGCAAGCTCCCACTATTGAATATCTTTCAGGATGGTCAATGGTACCCCTTAAGGCCTTCGATTATAAAAAAATCTAACCCTGAGTTAAGTTTGCTACATGAAAACTGGCACCGGCATACTGCCCGTGCGTTTCTCAGCCATAAAATTAGCGAAATTGAAATTTTAGCTTTATTCGGTCATGAACCGATGCAGCAAGAAGCTGCTCATCCTTATTCCAGCTTATCTATTTCACAATATTCAAGCATTGCCCATGTTCTTGAACAAATGAAAGATCATTTTCAAATTACCGGTATTGAACTCGATGTCCTCACTCAATAAACGAACTAAGCAAGCTCGACCACTATATGCAGAAAATCGTAGAAAACAAATTCGTCTTGAGAAAGAGAAATCTCCTCGATCGGATGTAGAAAAGGAATTAATTCAATATTTCCAAGAAATAGAACTAGAACAAAAAGAACATCTTGAATCCTTATATCCCGCAATTTATGAGTTTATTAAACGCAAAGCTCCAAGCTTGGCCTGGAAAAAATATGCACATGAGTTTTTTCGGTCATATATCAAGCAAATCAATTTAAATCGTCGTGAGACTTTGCCCCTACCGAATCTGACATTTGAGATAAAGCGTGATCAACCAGTTTTTACCATGGACTGGATCGAGAAGGGACAGCAGGTTGATGAAGTTCTTGATAAGCTTTGGGACTACTGGATTCTAGCAAAAGATAGCAAGACATTTTCTGATGATGAAATCATTGGAAATATTGTTATTTCTGCCCTGCTCTATTCCGGCTTAAATCAAAAAGCCTCTTTAGAAGCTTTGCTTGAACACTTAAAAGATCCGGCAAAAATCAGAAAGATCGAAGATCTGAATATTATATTTTTAGAACCGCTCTCTCCCTCTTATGGAGATCTATTTATTGATGAAAAAACCATTCGTAAATCGCGTAATTTTATTCCTGATCAAATCACCCGCTTATGGTTAATTCATTTTAATAGCAGAAATATTCGTACAGTAAACCAGAATGTAGAAGATTATCTACAGCTTATTTTTAATAAGATTAAGTTACCATTTAATCTTAAAACTTATAAATTATTACGCGACTACGCCAACTTTAACTGGATGCAACTCCCGAAAGTTGACATTGATCCTGCTCTCTCACAATGTCTTATAGAAAATACTGCAACCTGTGGCTTATCAGAAATAGAATTTGAAAGATTTCTTCATCCAAAATTTAAATATCAGCAGGACACGCTTACTGATTCAGATGTAGAAAAATCACCATCTATTGTGGGTAAATCTTACTCCAATGATGACATTCAGCAAGCTTTGGATGATGTTATAAAGATTCACAAAGACCTTTTACAACTGATTCGTACATCACAAACTGATCAAGCCATTGATGTATTAATCATTAAATATTGTCTTGAAAATACTGATAAATTTAATGAGTACAGTAAACGTGTCGCATTATGGCTCATCAGCCTTTATAAACCAGAATTAGAACAGATTCAGCAACTGGCTGAACATTTTAATTTTTGCGCTAACCAATTTCAAAAATCGTTTCAGCAGAATAGACCATTAGCAGATAGTTCGATTTACACTTATTACTCCCGGATTGCCGAGCCTTGGCTAACACATTCTTTACAATATCTAGATAGCGAAGATGATCTGAATACGAATCTGGCAAATATCTACACACAAATTATTACGAACACCCGTCTCGCAGATGAAGCAGGCCAACCTGAATTTAAAAAATCCAGAGGTCAAACCAGCAGGATGTTGAAGCGCTTCCATAGCTTTCAACGAACAGTTTTCGAAGCTGAATCTCTCGAATTAGAATCACTCGCCATACAAAATAGGCCTAGAGCCCGTATTATTGGCCCTTTGACTTATCAAGCTTTCATGAACAAATTAGATACCTTATTTTCAGGTGCTAATAGTCAAGAAAACACTTATAAGACATTAAAAATCATCTATATCTTAGCTTACCGTACCGGTATGCGTATTAATGAAATTCTAGGCTTACGTGTGCGGGATATCGAGGGCTTGAGCTGTCTATCAGTATGGATTCAGCCCTACGGCTCAAAAAAGAAAGGAAACTTACATCAACTTAAAACAGATAGTGCTGAACGCAAAGTTCCTGTGTATTGCTTATTAAAAACCGATGAATATCAACTATTTCATAATCATGTAGTCGAGCAACGTTTACTCAATCAGCAAAACTTATACTTATTCCGTAATTGGAATGAAAATAGCAAGCTGAACAAACATACGGTGACAACACCTTTTAGAATGATTATGAACGAGCTTTTTAAAACTCATGATTATTCTTTTCACTCATTTCGACACACGGCTGCCAATCACTTATCCGTTCTGCTCAACTGCGATTATGCTCCCCTAGTCAAGAATCTGACGGATTATACTGAAGAACAATATCAGTCCATTCGGACAGAGTTACTCCGTCATACACATGGTCAAAATCATTGGTTTATGATTGCCCATTTACTGGGTCACATTGACCCTACAGAAACTTTTAAAAGTTATATTCATCTAAGCTACCTGATTGCTGGGCATAAAATACTGAAATATCACCCAGACATCGATACTCAACTGGCAAAAAAGATGATGGGCTACCTACCTTCTTTCAAATTTTTAAACACAGTAAAAGATTCTGCTCCATTCAATTTCGAAAAGCATGCTGTTCATTTAAGTCAGCAGTTACTCAACGATCAAACTGACTGGTTAAAAAGTAACGTAGAAGACATTCTAGATGAGGTTTCATTTAACTCAAAGCATCATGACTTTTTTAAATATTTCGCGGGAACAAAAGAATCCAAAGTTTCATTTGCATGGTTTTTTAAGTGCCTAAATTTACTGGAAATTCATCATGATCCAGATCGGGTATCACAAGAAATGAGTTTACCTGTCGAACTGGTTAACTACTGGTATGAAAATGCCAAACAACTGGGCCAACTCAAGTCTCAAAAAAACAACCCAAGGTTATTTGATCTCAACAACACAAATCATCTGGATAAACCTTTGAAACCCTCGATGATAGATACCGTTGAAGAGCGCAAAGCAAGGAACTATTTCTTTGAAAATATTCAAAATATCTTTGAAAAAAAGCCAGATCAAATAAAAGCGGTGCTTGAGACATTTTTAAGTCGTGTTACAGTTTCGCATACCGGCATTCATTATCGCTGGAATAAAATTGATCAATTGGAATCATTTTATTGCAAGGTAAAAGACCTGTTTCCCCATCAATTTTGGCATTTGCTTGGACAAGACTTGGTACAATTGCTAGATAAAAAGAAACAACCTTTATTACTGAAGCTGGCTAAATCGAGCACAACAGAGCATCCTACGACTCAAGAAGATTATGTTCGTCTCCAGCTTTACTCGACAAAAGATGCCAAAGCACTGGCCGCATTTAAATTTTGCTTGCATCTAGCATGTATCGGCAGACCTCGATCTCTTGAACTTAAAGCTGAAGGTCTAAAAATAACCACATGCTGTTAAATAATTTAACCGTTGCTTCCTTATGGGATTCAGCCCCAGGTTGAAACTTAATACGAGATCAAAGGGGTCAATTTTACTTCGCCATTTTTAAGGTAAAAGGGGTCAATTTTAAAATGCCGTTGACACTCTATTCAGTAAAAGATGGTCATGCTCTGCAATTTTAGTTTTGCTTAGCGTGTATTGGCCGCCCACGATCTGTTCAGCTTAATGAGTTAGATGACATATCACCTGCTACCCTACATAAGCCTATGACTGTATTACACCAAGAGCGACTTTTTTAAAAAATTAACCCACTGTTCTATTTGTATTTAAATAGATATTCCTGGTTAATATTGGATTAAATATTCTTCATAGGCATGTAAATACTAGGCATCATTATCATCAATAGTGATCACCTGTTAGCTGTTTATAAATGTCGGTTCAAAGTTTTCATATCTCTTTCACTCATTGTGTAATTTATTTAAGGTTCTCTTTGCATTGACTGCATCCATGTGTACCACCAATAAGAAAAGAAAAACCCCGCTCAATAACTTGACGGGGCTGTTAGTGCCGTAACAATTTCGGCTAGGGATTAGATATTTTTTTCAAGAAAAAAATCTGTTTAACTCTCCCAAATTAAACAGATCAATTTGCGCTGTATCACTAATTATTCAGTATTATTTATTTGCACTAAATATAAAATCAAATTATTTCACTATGATGAAAATAGTTTATTTGATTCTTAAATATCACTTAACGTCTTTCAAAAAATTACGACAAACCTTAGATTTTCCAGCAAAAACTATGTAATCAACTTCCATTGTACTATATAGACCAAATATACGCTTTACGAATCGGAATAGTTATTTCCCCTTTTAAATTAATTTGAATGAAAATTTAAAAAGTAATATTTCTCTAATCCATAGTTTTAAAAAAAAGAAGCTCAATGGAGCTTCTTTTTTTTAAAACTATGGATCGGTCTGAGCCAAAATTTTTATCTTTTATCAATAAATCCTTTTTATTCTTTATAATTTTGCGTGCTGTATTGCTCAACTGGCAATCGGGACAAGGCCTTTTGCCCTTTTTCACCAGGTAACCCTTCTACATACTGCAAAAATGCTTCTGCATAATCTAATCCCACATCTATACGACGCTCACCAGTAATGTCTTTAAAGCTTGTGTAAAAGTCCTGACCATCAGCCAGAAAGTTGATGGTAATTACTTGATAGGTCTGATTCATATTTAATGGCTGATATTGACCTTGTGCATTTCGAACCTTTAAATTGGATAAACGCTGACCCTTTGCCTTAGTTAAATCTACATCCCATTGTAGTCCACCCGCATATGGATAACTGCCTGTGTTATTACTCGTAACAGCATCCATGGCATCTTCCAGCACTGCTTTAATTTCTTGGCCAGTTGCATTTAATTGTACTAAGGTATTTTTGAATGGCAGCACTGTATAAATTTTCTCTACCGTAATATCACCTTGAGGCAGATCTACCCTTACCCCTCCTCCGTTTTGGATTGAAATATCTGCATTAAAATATTTTTTACCTTGCTGTAGAAATGCTTCGGCAACCAGCTGCTGTACATCACCCCCATGCTGATTAATAAAATCTGCTTTATTGCAGACATCACCTAAACTAGAACGTGATGTATCTTTGGTCATTCCTGGAACACGACGTAAGCATAAATTATCATTAGCAATGGCAACTTTTTCTTTGCCTAATAAGTTTTTAGCGACTTTATACGGTTCTAAAATACTTAAAGCTATAGCATCAGGCTGTACAATACGTAAGGAGTTACTATTTTCAATATCTCGCTTAATAGAATCTAGTTCCGTACTCATCAATGCTGGAGCATCTTTAGCTGTACGTTTAAAATCATCGCCAATCAATACATTGGCTTTTCCTGCACATGCTTCAATTTTACCATCGGCATCAAAGTTGACTTTGAGTTGTCCGACGACATAACTATATTGCCATGCCTGTACAACACAGACCTGATCACCATCTTTATTTTTTAATACAGTGGGATAGTCACCCTCTGGGCTTATACCGTAACTTTTAAGTTTCGCATCTGCCAGCAAGGTATGAGAATCTCCGCCAACAATGACATCAACGCCTGACAATTTAGTGGCTAAATCTTTTTCTAACCCGTACCCTAAATGAGATTGAACAATAATTTTATTGATGCCTTGCTGTTTTAGCTCATCAATATATTTTTGTGCAGTAACTACTTCATCATTAAATACAGTATCTTGATTTGGTCGAGAAGCATTTTTAGTTTTATTGGCAATCGTTAAACCAATTAAAGCAATTTTCTGCCCTTCTTTTTCCATAACTGTATAAGGTTTAACAAGGTTAGTTTGGTATAGTGCTGAAGTTTTTCCAAACTCGACATTTGCACTCAAGACTTGGGTTTTATTTTCACAATTACCTTTATCATTTAAGAATCCAATAAATTTTTTTAAGCCATCATCCGTATTATCGAATTCATGATTACCTAGCGTTAACGTATCGAAACAAACACTATTCATGAGATCTGCCTCTGCTTCACCTTCTTTCAAAGTAAAATAGAGGTCCCCAGTAATGGCATCACCTGAATGAATTTTTATTGGATTCTTCTCAGTGCTTGCCAAAGTATTCATCAACGCAGCAACGCGTGCAAAACCACCATTAGAGACTTGTATTTCTTCACGTTTACCCATCGAAGTTTCAAGCATTAATATAGTACTTTCCTCATCCAAATGTGAATGACTGTCATTAATATGTACTAAATTGACTTCCAGCGGTTTAGGAGGAATAACAGGCGTTATATTCGTATTTTCTTTACTATCATTATTACACCCAGTTAAAAACATACTAGAAACTAATAAACTGCATGTAAAACCCGAATACCTAGTTAGTTTATTATTAAAAGACATGACCACCCCACCTGATTATAATTTAAACAAACATCATGTAGGTCTGCTGTTTAAAATTCATGACATTCACTATTTTTTCTAATTGTTTTTTAACAAATGGTTAAGTTATCCCATTAGGGAACTTTTCATTTCATGCCCCAAGCTTAAATTATAAATTTTGAATAAGCATATGTTTGATTATTGCTTGGCTAATTTTTTAAGCACTCAATAAAATAAGGAGAAATATGAAATTTCCCCTTATAGATTAAATTTATTTCGTCAGTTTTCTTAATTTACAGTCGATGAACTCATATCAAAATTTACGTCTGCGTATCATGGAAACTAAAACGAGGCCCGTTAAGGTTAACATTGACCAGATCCCCATGCTGCCACCGCTTATTTTTCCTGTATCAGGATTACTCGATATATTTTCGTTTAAATCCATATCAACAATTACAGGATCATGATCGGAAGAACGGAATGCATCATCGCTATAGAATGCTGCAATTTGCTCATCTGTTTTATATTCTTCGTTATAGTCTAAGGCCGTCGGCTCATCAGCATTGATGTGCCAAGCAAAAGCGCGTTTCACCATTGGATATAAGTCTGCATCAGCAATTGCATGGTCTAGGTTTCCTGCGCCCCCATTGCCATTGGCATCACTTGCAACACCAAATACATAACTATAGGCTGTTTTACCTTGTCCAATTTTTTCGTCATTGAGCAAGACTTTATAATTGGCTTTTTCTAATGCTAAAATCGGATCTTCTTTAGCATAACTATTCATATCACCGACCAGCAAATAATTTGGTTTAGCCACTTGTGTTGGATTTTTTGCAATCCACTGCATAAGTTCTTGTACTGCAGTTAAACGTGTTGCATTCCAGCAACCTTGACCATCACCCTGAT
Source organism: Acinetobacter sp. 1566109 (assembly GCF_000582255.1). Lineage (NCBI taxonomy): Bacteria > Pseudomonadati > Pseudomonadota > Gammaproteobacteria > Moraxellales > Moraxellaceae > Acinetobacter > Acinetobacter sp. 1566109. Next base: position 9,879 of record NZ_JEYB01000065.1, read on the forward strand.
CAGCATCGGCCAGAGTTTTATCGGTAGGACAACTGCCTTTCGACTTTAAGTGATTGGGTACTATCGTAAATATTTTTCCACCATTTACAGATTGGAAACTTTGCGCCATGGTGACACGGTTCTTTTCAGTCTGATCATCATAAACTGCAGGCTCACCTACAGGTTTTACGCGCTTACTGTTATAGATAATCGCAACTGCAATTGCATCTGTACCTAATTTTGTCATTTGGGTTGGAATGACATATTTCCAGTCTGCACCTAAGGCTTGCGATAAGTATGCCACTGCACTTTTATCATCAAAACCATTATTTGCGATTTCCATTAACCCATACACATCGGCATCAATTGTTTTTAAAGCACTGACAATTTTTTGATGTTGCTTCTTAAACTCAGTTTCTGAGCTTGCACCACGTTCTGTTGGGAAACCTTTTTCTGAACCATTATCATAATTTAAGACATTAAAAGCCGCAGCGCGAATTTGTTTAACATCTTTTGGAATCACCGTTGAAGGACGTAAATTAGTATCCTTGATAATTTCAGGTTGTACCTTCCCCTGTATCGGTTGAATTCGCCATGCATTAAAACGATATTCTAAAATCCCCTCAACATTTTTCAGTTCAGAACCTGTTCTTAATGTATTTATGGCATTGAAGTTTTGCGGAAGTAATGGTGTTCTATTTTGATTATTATAGCCATCATCCAAGATAATTTTAGAAAGCAGATTTTGCTGGGCTAATGCAACTGCTTCAGCAGATTTTGCAGGATATAGATTAGTTGGAATATACAAGCGACCTAAACTTAAAGATAGCTCACCATAACGACCGTAATTGTAATTTTCACTTATCGTTAAAGTTTGTGGGATTTTAACCAGCATCCCTTGATAGCGTTTAGGTACATTTCCTGCTATCTCCGTCAAACTGGTAAACGGTAAATTAAGTGCCTGTGCCGTGACTGTATTGGATGCTTGTGTATGACAGGTTTGAATATTTTGATCAAGTTGATCTATTTGGAGTTGGTTTTGATATGAGGTTAAACGACCTTTTAAAATAACCTCTTCACCTACTTTTCCTCCAGTGATTTTACTACTTGCAGGAAGATAGACAAAAATAGCATTACTTAAATTGGATTTGGCTTTACTATCGGGCGTTTGTATATAAAAACCAGAAAAACCATTGTCATAACGGTAGTCTGCGGTAATAACACCACGAACAACATATGGTTGATTTTCTGCGGCAGATTGTAGGTCCGCAATCGCCGTATCTGCTGTATTACAACTGATAGGAGTAACGGGGGAGGTTATAGGCGCGCTTGTATCTAAATACTGGGAAAACTCATTTCGATCAGACCATTTAGACCATTCGCTTTCTAACTCAAATGCTGTTGCAGGATCAATTGAAGTTACATTATTTGAAGTTTTAGTACGTGACAAACTATTTTGATAACTACTAAAACCCACTCCCCAACCAGTACCTGGATCCTCTCCCACACGACCAAAACGGTCTATTGGAGTACCTTTATAAAACAGGACCAAGGTATCATCTCCATTAAATGCAAGTCCTGCCACTTGATTGACTTTATTACCAATTACTGCCTGCAACTCTGTTCGACCAATAATGTATTTTGCTTTACTTGCCAATGAACCTTCTAATTGAAAAGTCGCAGATTTCGTGGTTGAACCATTAGTAAATTGTTGAATCTCATAATCAGCTAAGTTCACTGTTAAACTGTCAGGGTTATAGATTTCCAAACCCTTTTTATTAGATGTACCATCTATATACTGACTAAACATTAATTGTGCATGTGCAGAAAACGAGCACCCCATAAGTATTAAACTTAAACTCAATATTTTTGGTTTTATATTCATAATGATTTTGAACAGTTGTTAAAATTCAAAATAGCTTAGTTTTTATACATGACATCACTATGAATAACTGATGACAGTTTTAGTGAAATCGCTTTTCTAGAATTTTTCTCATTAAGCCCCCAAGTTGTCCCGGTTTAAATCAACGTTGCCCCTTTTCTTCTAAATTCAGATAAAAGTCTGAATATTACCCAGATGAAATAACAATACAGTACGATGTCATAAATATGTCATGAAACAGTCACAGAATGCTTAGTTGAATAAAGTTTAATTCTTAGCCTTTCTACAGAATTAGTCATTTTTTTATTTACAAAGAGTCAATTAACCTCTTTCAAAGGCTTTAAAGAATTTTCTATTAGCTTCCTTCAGCGCTGCAATCTGACTTTATAAGAGCCATAAATGACTACCTTAAATGTGTCTTCAAACTCTTCATCACATCCGTTAAAAAAGTATATAAATAGAGAGCTCTCACTATTTGAGTTTCATAAGCGGGTGTTGGCACAGGCGAAAGATACTGAATACCCTTTACTTGAACGATTAAATTTTTTAATTATTTTTTCAAGTAATCTGGATGAGTTTTTTGAAATACGAGTTGCCAGTTTAATGCAACAAATTGAACTTTCAGATCATGCTAGAGCTCGTCCAGATAACTCACTCCTCTCAGATATAGTCACCACCATTTCCAAACTTGCACACGAAGCTGTCGAAGAACAGTATAAAATACTTAATTATAATCTCTTACCACAACTGCAAGGACATGGTGTTCATTTCATTCAGTATGGTGACATCCTCGAAAAACATAAAGAATGGATTAAGGACTATTTCCATAATGAAGTTCGACCTGTGGTCACACCTATCAGTTTAGATCCAGCCCACCCCTTTCCTCGGCTAGTGAATAAAAGTCTAAATTTCATTGTAACCCTAGAAGGTAAAGATGCATTTGGACGAAAAATTGATTTGGCGATTGTTCCCGCACCACGATCATTACCTAGATTAGTAAAGTTACCTAATAGTATTTCTGGCGAGGATGAACACTACATTCTACTTTCAGCCATTATTCAGCAACATCTTCATGAGTTATTTCCAGGGGTAACCACCACTGGATGTTATCAATTTCGGGTCACACGTAATGCAGATTTAACTATCTCAGAAGATGTTGAAGACTTAGCAATTGCCTTAAAAGATGAACTATCCTCACGGCGCTTTGGTCGGGCTGTAAGACTTGAGGTGACTAAAAATTGCCCTGAAAATATTATTGATTATTTACTTGGACAATTTGATCTTAAGCAAGAGCAACTCTATCGTATTGACGGCCCGCTTAATCTGGCGCGCTTTATATCGAACTTCAATTTGCCAGAGTTACGTTTTCCTCCCCATGTACAAAAATTACCGAAAGTGTTGTATGGGAAAAAATCCATATTTGAGGTATTAAAAACCGGAGATGTTTTATTACATCACCCTTTTCACTCTTTCGCTCCGGTCATTAAGCTACTGAAAGAGGCAGCCCATGATCCACATGTGTTAGCCATAAAACAAACCCTTTATCGGAGTGGTGTACATTCTGAAATTGTGCAAGTCCTTGCTGAAGCGGCACGAAATGGTAAGGAAGTCACAGCAGTGATTGAATTACGTGCTCGCTTTGATGAAGAGTCAAATATCGAAGTTGCCAATCTATTACAAGAAGCTGGGGCGGTTGTTGTATATGGGATCGTTGGCTATAAAACCCACGCCAAAATGATTCTGATCGTGCGTCGTGAAATAGACAAAATTAAACGTTATGTTCATTTAGGCACAGGTAACTATCATGCAATGAATGCCAAAATCTATACTGATTATGGACTACTGACCAGTGATGCTGATATTTGTGAAGATGTCCATAAAGTCTTTCAGGAGCTCACAGGCATGGGGAAAATGGTCAAATTGAAAAAACTTTTTCATGCACCATTTACTCTGCATTCTCAATTGATTGAACTCATCGAAACTGAAACTGAAAATAGCAAAGCAGGCAAAAAAGCGCAGATTATTATTAAAGTAAATGCCTTAACTGAACCTCAACTAATTGATGCCCTATATAGGGCATCTAAAGCGGGCGTTCAAATCGATTTGATTGTCCGTTCAATTTGCTGCTTACGCCCACAAGTGAAAGGGCTTTCTGAAAATATTCGAGTCCGCTCAATTGTGGGACGTTTTTTAGAACATACCCGGGTTTATTATTTTTACCATCAGGGCGAAAACAAGCTTTATTGCGCCAGTGCAGATTGGATGGGGCGTAATTTATTCTCTCGCATCGAGACCTGTTTCCCAATCGAAGATAAAAAACTTCGTAAACAAATTCTGCAAGATGGCTTAATGAATTATCTTCAAGATAACCGCCATGCATGGGAGCTTCAAGCAGATGGAACATGGATTCAATGTACACCAAGTTTGGATAAGCCCATGTATATCGCACAACAGCACTTATTAAACCATACATCTTAATTAACCCGAATCCTGTTTAAGCCACTGATTCTATAATTAGAATTTTTGGCTTATTTTGATGGGTGAGTTGATATGCACATAACAATGCGTAAATCCCCAAATTAAAATCCGCGGAATCAGGGACAAAGCCAAGCTCTTAATTCCTTGGGCCTTGGCTGCCATGATTTTTGTTCCCATTACATAAAATCTGTTTTTGGGCTTATAAAAAACCTGCCTGCTACGACTAAAATTACGTTTTTATTCAAGCCATGATCCTCGGTATGCCGAACTAAAACAGCAATTAATTCACTTTGCCGGATTATATACGCGGCTACTAAAATATGAGCATCAGTATTGCAAATACGATCAAACATCTGGATATTGATAGCTATAGGGATGAAATGTTATAAAAAAATATCCGGGCATTGGCCCGAATATTTAAACTCTAAGCAGCTTAGGCAGTTTGCTTTAACGGTTTGATTTCATTTAATTCATGATCTAATTGAAGCTGATACGCACGGCTTTGATCAACCTGATAACTACGATTCTGGATGCTATCGATAAAAATCCAGTTCGCCTGTACCTGATCCGGGGTAAATGCAACACTCAAGTATCCGCGTTGATTCAAATTACAATAATTCAGCTCATCAATTAGCGTAGTAAATGCCATTTCAAATTCCTGTAACTGGGCTAAGGGAATCTGCAAATACTTCTCCATACCCGGTGATGAAACTGAACTGGTCGCTAGTTCTACCCCGACTGTACTGCCGACTTGATCTCTCAAAGTGGAGTTCCAGGCATTATGGGTATCTCCTGCAAGTACAATCAGTTTTTTATTCAGCTGTTTACAAGCCGTATAAATCACCTCACGCTCCACGACGTACCCATCCCAGGCATCAAGATTATAAGGCACAACAGTCAGTATTCTGGCTAATTCTGCCTTTGTCAAAGTTGGATCATTTTGCAGATAGCGTATTTTTAGGCCTACCAGTTCTGTCAGCATCTGACGCACTTGTAGCAACACATCTGCAGTGGCCTGACCACTGGTGATCTGCCCCAAAACAGCCAGAATTTCGGCCGGAATTAGCATCTTGCTCATCAGCACCTGCTGACCCAGCACATTCCAGACGGCATTCGATTGGCTGAGTTGTTTCAGTATCCATTCACGTTGTGTATGTCCTAACAAGGTACGCGTCGGATTGAGCAAATCTGTCTGAAATTTATTGGCATCTAGTCCTGTCGCGGTAAGATAGTCAGCATATTGCAATTGCTTGTTACGCGCCAAAATACGAGTATCCAGCATATTCAGCTGAACCAGATCACCAAAATTAAACTGGCGATAAATATTCAAATGATCTGTTTCAGACACTGGACGAATCGGCATCCATTCAAAATAGGCCTGCAAAGCAGCCAGCTTACGTGCAAAAAAATCACCTTCTGAAACATCATGATTTTCCGCACCCTGCTCCCAGGTATCATTGGTCAGCTCATGATCATCCCAGACCACAATAAATGGATGACGCTGATGTGCTGCTTGTAAGTCCGCATCAGTTCGATACAAGGCATAACGCTTGCGGTAGTCTTCCAGTTTAATGATTTCCTCAGCATTATCTGCAGCCAGACTTCGGCCTAATGCTGCAGCCTGTTCAGTCGCATAACCACCCATCCCGTACTCATAAATGTAATCCCCTAAATGAATCACCACATCTAGGTCTTGCTGGGCAATTTCCTGATAGATATGAAAATATCCGGCTGGATAATTGGAACATGAACAAACGGCAAATTGCACCAGCTTGCTTTGCGTGGCTAAAGTTTTGGTTTGACCGACAGATGAATATACCGATGCACACTTAAAACGGTAAAAATAAGTTTGCCCTGCCGATAGACGATCCGCATCGACTTTAACCGTGAAATCTTGCGACCGACTGGTTTCAACTTGTCCTGTATTGATTATCTGGCGAAAATCCTGATCGGCAGCAATTTCCCACTGCACCTGATAACGCAGGTTTTCATCTTCCGGACTTAAGCGTGTCCATAGAATTATCCGATCCTGTAAGGGATCACCACTGGCCACCCCATGTTTAAAAGCGACTTTAGGATGTGCCTGAGCTTGATCTGAAGCATCCTCATCACTGCCACAAGCGGTCAAAGATATGGGTAAAGACAAAGCACCGAAGCCTGCAATGGAGGTCTTAAGCAGTTCACGTCTGGATATTTTTTAGTCATAACAGCTTTCTATTGTGGGTTTTTTGTTCTTTTTTAATCCAGTTCGATGACATTAATATCTCTAAATTATGACATTTCTATGAAGCCTAATTTTTCCAAGTCCTAAATATACCAAATGACGATAAAACTAATTTCTGAGAGGCTGATTTGGGCTATTCGAATTCTTATAGACTGATGACTTTATTTAGAAAATTTCCAATAAGTTGCTTCAAATTTCAGAAAGAAATCATCAATTACGCAGAATAATTCGTTACTATTGAACATCGGGGCTAAAGCTTTAGGTTTGGTAACTCAACTGATGGCTCTAGTCCTCTTATTTTTCAAGTTTATTTCTTATCCGCGATTCGGGTTAATTAACCTGGGGTGATTACTCCATAAGCTATTAGCCCTTAAATGCGCTTTGTACTTTAATCTAATCTCAATAATTAAAGATTAGATTAAAAGAACCCCAAATTAAATGGTTGAAAGATATGAGTGATATCAGCGTAAAAAAAGTCAATAAATTAATTGAAGAGTTTGAACAAGAAGGAAATAAGGTAGACCGATTGGAGATAGGTTACAAAACATATGCAGCCTTGATGTTAGATAAGAAATTTGCTGATAAAGTCACAAAATCAAATGAAGACCCTAAAGAGCGTCTTTATAAACAAATAAAAATTTAGCTGGTTACTGAAAAACATTATTTTAAGGTTAGGTGAAATAATTTTCTTTCCTAAGATAAAAAATCAGATTAACTCTGAACTAATACAGTTCAGCGCTTACTCAGAATAATTCCAGTAAATTTATTTGAAATAAAAACCTTAAAAGCGTTATTTTCACTCGATAAAGCCTCCATCAATCAAGAGGAAGCTCGCGTAAGCTTCCTCTTGTAAAAATTGTGGGACAGCAGTGGCAGTCCAAAATATGGTTATGTGTGTCTAGAATTTTGGTGGCTATTCAGTCCATCATTACCTACATTCCAACTCTCTAGTTTTCCAACTAGCCCAGGTTATAATAATGGCCACCCAAAATACGATTGGGTGGTGTTTTAAAAAGTATGCTGACATTAAATGAAGCCATTATTGATGTAAAAGAAGGTTAAGTCGAAGGCTTTAAAATGGTTTTCAAGCTTTTTGGAGAAATTGCAACTTCTTCTAAAACCACGCCTTATTCGATGCCTTATTTTGCAATTATTACCTTCAATTCCTACAGTAAACAACTTACCAATACTTTGCTTGCAGTTTTTAAAAGCAGTGATGAAACTGTCCCAATGATCACTTGCAATTCGGGTGTAGTGAATACCTAATTGTTTAAGCTTTGTCTTCAACCTTTGGACTGTAGCTAAATCTCTCTTACCCCAAACATAAGCAACAATCTCACCTGTTTCTCGATGGTAGGCGTAAATAAGCCATTGTTTATTA
>NZ_JEYB01000066.1:0-17432 GCF_000582255.1 Acinetobacter sp. 1566109
ACACCACCAAATATTCTAAATGCTTGAACTGTTAAAATTAAATTTCTTATTTGACAAAATTTAAGCATCCTTTTATAAAACCTCAACTAAAGTTGTGATTAATAGAAATGACTGAAACGAATCAAAGCCGTTTGTTGACTGTAGGTGAAGTTGCAAAACGCAGTGGTGTTGCAGTTTCAACGCTTCATTTTTACGAGTCTAAAGGTTTAATTAAAAGTATAAGAACCAATGGTAATCAACGTCGTTTTACTTTAGTGGTGTTGCGTTACATTGCGATCATTAAAATTGCCCAAAAAGTTGGGATTCCCTTAGATGAAATTAAACAAGCTTTAAGTAAGTATCCGATGGGATCTAAATTAACTGCACAGCAATGGAAAGAGTTATCTCTTGATTGGCGGAAAAGTTTGGATGATCGTATTCAAAAACTTACGCGACTTAGAGATGAAATGGATTGGTGTATAGGTTGTGGGTGCTTGTCATTAGAGCAATGTCCACTAAGAAATCCAAATGATGTATTGGGACAAGAAGGTGTTGGGGCACGTATTTTAGAAAGATCATAGCGCATAAATTTGTTGATTGATTCTATTGCTAATAATGTACCGCTTGGAATAATTAATTATTTTGTAAGTTACTCTCTATGAAGGTTTTTTATTGTAAACAGTTTATATAAAACATGAATTTTTTTGATATCTTTATTTTTTTTAGTAAGAAGTAAAATTTATGAAAAAAACTATCTTTCTTGGATTAGCGCTTGTTTCGTTAACGGCTTTTTTAGCAGTACAGCATAAAAAATTAACTCCACCAAAAAATTGGTTCACCAAATCCGGCAAGTCAATATTGTGTTGAACAAGGCGGAAAATTAGAAATTAGAAATGAAACAAATGGTCAGGTTGGATATTGTCATCTGCCAAATGGTCAAGTGGTCGAAGAGTGGAAGTTATTCCGTGATAACCAAGCTAACTGCGTAGCAGAAGAAGCTCAAAAATTAGTAGGGCAATCTGGCTTAACTGATGACCAAATTAAGCAAAAAACGAAGTCAGAAATTGTACGTAAAGTAGCTCCTGGTCAGCCAATGACGATGGATTACCGTTCAAACCGAGTAACTGTTACTATTGATCCAGCAACTCAAAAAATTACCAACGCGAACTGCGGTTAATTTTTTAACTAAAAATTGATAGAAGACTGAATAAGAAAGCCTGTCAAAAGATGGGCTTTTATTTTTTTAGTTTAAGAAGAATGGAAGAGAGGATATTGTTTTTCGCTATGCTTATGAACCTGATATAGCAGTTTTTATCTATTACGAAAAAAAGCCCCTAGCGGACTAGAGGCAGAAAAACTTCAGATGCAGGTAACAGGTGAATTATGCATCTGAGTTAAGTAGGTTGTATCAAACCATGTAAAGCACTTTACCAGTAAAAATGAGTAAAAATATGGAAGTGCGACTAATGGCTAATATGTGCTGTTTGTTATTTATACAAATTGATGTACTAAATTAATTTAAGAATTTTTCAAAACGTCTACGACAAAATTAAAAGCTTCAAAATCTGTGATTGTGTAGCAATTAGTTTAGAGAGAAGATTCAACCGTTGTCTTTTTATGCGACTACCCAATAGTTATTCGTGATTTGTACTTGGCTTAATGATAATTTTAGAGCTATCCGAAAGGACACAATAATGACGAACATACGAATAATAATGAATCGAAGGTAGGACTACGTGTTTATTAGTGTATTTGATCTTTTTAAAATTGGCATCGGCCCATCTAGCTCCCATACAGTTGGACCAATGCGTGCGGCATACAGTTTTGTGGATGATTTATTGAAGCAAAACGATTTACAAGCAACAGCTAGAGTTCAGGTGAAGTTATACGGTTCGCTGTCGGCAACCGGTGTCGGTCATGCGACAGATAAGGCTGTTCTGTTAGGTTTAATGGGTTTTGACCCTGAACATATCGATACCCAAGTAAGTACAAGCTTGATTGAAGATGTTCTTGAAAATAAAACAATCCAGCTTAATCGGCAAAAGAGTATTTCTTTTGACTATAAGCATGATGTGCTTTTTTTAGATGAATCTTTGCCTTATCACCCCAATGCAATGGAATTGATTGCGTATAACGAGGCTCAAGAAATTTTATATGCAGAAACTTACTATTCAGTAGGTGGTGGCTTTATTGTTAGCCAAAGACAATTAACACATACCCAAACTGAAACTAACGATGTTAAGGTTCCATATCCATTTCACAGTGCGGCTGAACTTTTAAACTTATGTAAGACTCATCATTTATCAGTGAGCGAGTTAATGCTTGAAAATGAAAAAAGCTGGCGTAGTGAAACTGAGATTCGCAGCAAGATTATGGAAATCTGGAAAGTGATGCAGCAGTGCATTCACAACGGATTAATTAATGAAGGAATATTACCGGGCGGATTAAACGTAAAACGTCGGGCCAAGAAAATTCACGATAAGTTATTAAATAAGAAAAACTCAAACCTGATTGTGACGACTTTTCATGCGATGGAATGGGTCAATTTATTTGCCTTAGCGGTAAATGAAGAAAATGCTGCTGGCGGTCGAGTAGTGACGGCACCTACAAATGGGGCCGCAGGAATTATTCCGGCAGTTTTATATTACTACGTGACTTTCTCTAAAGACTTTTCCGAAGATAAAGTGGTTCGTTTCTTTTTAAGTGCGGCAGCCGTTGGCATTTTATGTAAACTCAATGCTTCTATTTCTGGTGCAGAAGTAGGGTGTCAGGGCGAAGTCGGCTCGGCGTGTGCGATGGCTTCGGCAGGTTTAGCCGAGATTTTAGGTGCATCACCTGAGCAAGTGGAACATGCGGCTGAAATTGGGCTTGAACATAACTTGGGTTTAACGTGTGACCCGATTGGTGGTTTGGTTCAGGTGCCTTGCATTGAACGAAATGCAATTGCAGCTGTAAAAGCCATTAATGCAGCCCAAATGGCACTTCATGATGATGATGATGAACACTTTGTCACCCTAGATAAAGTGATTCAGACCATGAAAGAAACAGGCAAAGATATGTCTGAGAAATATAAAGAGACTTCAAAAGGTGGCCTCGCTGTTAACGCCATTGAGTGCTAAAAAAATGAGATGGGGACGAGGTGACCCCATCTCATTTTAAACATTAAGCCTCGCGAGCAACTAAAGTTAAAATGTCGTAAGTTGCGACAAGTTCACCGCGTTGGTTTTTGACTTTAATATCCCATACCACAACACCATGCGCAGGCTGAGAAGGGTCTTTTTGTGGTTTAGGTGTTTTTTGCTTACAGGTGAGTTCAACCTGAATCGAGTCACCAATTTTAACCGGTTCAACAAAGCGTAAGTTGTCCATACCATAATTGGCAATCACAGGGCCTTGTGCTGCATCTACAAATAGACCTGCTGCGGCAGACACAATAAAGTAACCGTGTGCCACACGCTCACCAAAGAAAGACTCGGCCGCTGCGATTTTGTCAGTATGCGCATAGAAGTAGTCACCACTTAAACAAGCAAAATTGACAATATCTGCTTCGGTGACTGTACGGCGCGCCGTTAATAAACGCTCACCAATCACTAACTCATCAAAAGACTTTTTAAATGGATGTACGCGGTCTTCGTTAACTTTCGAGCCAGCAGTCCATGAGTGGGTAATTTGCGTCAGACTGTTTGGAGAGCCTTGAATTGCAGTGCGCTGTATATAATGTTTAACGGCACGAATACCACCTAACTCTTCACCGCCACCTGCACGACCAGGGCCGCCATGTACTAAATGTGGAAGTGGTGAACCATGTCCTGTACTTTCTTTTGCTGACTCTGCGTCGAGTACATGCACACGCCCATGCCAAGGCGCAATTTTTTGAATAATCTGCTCAATATTCTCATCGTTATTTTTAACGACAGAAGCCACTAGGCTACCTTCACCACGTGAAACAAGGTCAGCGAGTTCTTCAATGTTTTGATATGGCATGAGTGTACATACCGGTCCGAAAGCTTCTGTGGTATGAACATTCGTTGCTTGTAAAGGTTGTTCGCACACCAATAAAGTTGGAGCGAAAAAAGCACCTTTTTCAGGATGATCTGCATTAAATTTAAAGCTATTGTTGCCACCAAAAACAATTTTTGCATCTTTGCTGAGTTCGGCAACTTTTTCTGCAACGTCATGTTTTTGTTTTATGCTCGCTAAAGCTCCCATGGTGGTTTCTTCTTTTTGAGGATCACCCACCACAACTTTAGCAAGTTTGGCAGTTAGCTTTTCTTGCACAGTCGCTAACAAATTTTCAGGAACGAAAGCACGACGAATTGCAGTACATTTTTGGCCTGCTTTGGTGGTCATTTCACGGAAGACTTCACGTACAAATAAATCGACAGTTTCTTCATTTGCCTCAGGGCTTAAAATTGCACTGTTTACCGAGTCGGCTTCCATACTAAATGGAATCGAATATTTATTAAGGTGAGGGTGATTACGTAATTTTTGACCTGTGTAAGCAGAACCTGTAAAGGTAACGTAGTCTTGTGGGCCTAGGAGGTCGAACAGGTCATAAGTCTGACCGCAAATGAGTTGTAGTGAGCCTTTTGGTAAGACATGTGTTTCTTCAATTGCTTTTACAACTGCTTGAGTTAATTGGGCACCATCAGTTGCTGGCTTCACAATACATGGCACACCTGCAAGTAGCGTCGGTGCAATCTTTTCAAGCATTCCCCAAATTGGGAAGTTAAAAGCATTAATGTGAACGGCAACACCTGCTTTAGGGCTTAAAATGTGTTTAGCGCCGAAAGTGCCATTTTTAGATAATTGAATCCAGCTATCTTCAGTAATAATTTTTTCATCATTGAGTTCACGGCGAACCAGACTTGAATAAGCAAATAATGTCTGGATCCCACCTTCAATATCAATCCACGCATCTTTACGAGTTGCGCCTGTCGCATAAGCAAGTTTGTAGAAGTCTTCCTTACGTTCAAGTAAATGTTGGGCAATTTGTTTTAACGCATTGGCACGTTGGTGAAACGTCCAGTTAGCCAGTTCTGAACCATTCTGTTTGGCATACTGAACAACACGTTTCATATCTATGCCATGACTACTTACGGCATAAATCGATTCACCTGTAATGGCATGATAAACGGTACGTAACTCTTCGTCAGACGAATGCCATGTTCCATAGACATAAGAAGCAAGATGAGGCAGTTGATGCTCAGACTGCTGAAAATCTGTGTCAGTTGAGGTTCCTTCTAGGTGTGCTTGTTCAAGCATGACCAAACTCCTTTTTTATTTGATACATCAATTATAAAAATTACAAAAATATGATTCATAATTTCAGATTAATTTGTATAAAAGTCAACTTTATTTTGATTTTTAAAAGTAAAAAAGTTTTTTACATTTAACTTAATTTTATAAATTTCAATAGCTTGAATTATTTTGTTGTTGTGAATTTAATTTGATACTAAAAAATTAGTTGACTTTGTTTTTTGTGTATCGAAAAATAGATTTAAGGGTGATACCTACAGGGAATGAAAGAATGGAAAACAATTACCAGAAATTTGAACAAAATATTGCCAATGAAATTACGATCGAGGCTAAGGATCAAATGCCTGATGCCTACCGCAAAACATTGATTCGTCAAATCGGGCAACATGGCCATTCTGAAATTGTAGGTATGTTGCCTGAAGGAAACTGGATTACGCGTGCGCCGACTTTAAAACGTAAAGCGGTTTTGCTCGCGAAAGTACAAGATGAAGCGGGTCATGGTTTATATCTGTATAGCGCGGCAGAAACCTTAGGTGCTGACCGTGATGACATGATGGAAAAGTTGATTAATGGGAAAATGAAATACTCATCAATCTTTAACTATCCAACTTTGACTTGGGCAGATGTCGCTGCAATTGGTTGGCTTGTCGATGGGGCAGCCATTGTGAACCAAGTTGCGCTTTGCCGTACTTCATATGGGCCATATGCACGTGCGATGGTACGTATTTGTAAAGAAGAAAGTTTCCACCAACGTCAAGGTTTTGAAGCCATGATGGCTTTGGCAAACGGTACACCAGAACAAAAACAAATGGCACAAGATGCAGTGAACCGTTTCTGGTGGCCAGCACTGATGATGTTTGGTCCAAGTGATGAGCACTCTCCAAACAGCGCACAAAGCATGGCGTGGAAAATCAAGCGTTTTAGTAATGATGAATTACGTCAAAAGTTTGTCGATAACACCGTACCACAAGTGTTGCAACTTGGCTTGGAAGTACCGGACCCAGATTTAAAGTTCAATGAAGAAACAGGCCATTATGAGTTTGGCGAGATTGACTGGCACGAATTTAATGAAGTGATTGCCGGACGTGGACCATGTAATCACGAGCGTATCGAAGCACGCCGTAAAGCATGGGAAAACGGCAAATGGGTTCGTGATGCAGCAGTGGTCTACGCGAAAAAACAGCAGCTTGAAGCGAACAAAGTGGCTTAACAAGATTTATGGAAAAATTTGAGGAAATCAAAATGGAAGATAAAAACAACTGGTCGCTCTACGAAGTATTTGTACGTAGTAAACAAGGCTTAAGCCACCGTCACGTAGGCAGTTTAAGAGCGCCTGATGATGAGATTGCACTGCAACACGCTCGTGATGTTTATACACGCCGTAATGAAGGAATTAGCATTTGGGTGGTTCGTTCAGAACTGATTAAGTCATCACAGCCAGATGAAAAAGCAGAATTTTTCGATCCTTCTTTAGACAAGGTTTATCGTCATCCGACTTTTTACCATATCCCAGATGGCATTGAGCACATGTAAGGGGAATGGCAAATGAATCATTCAGTTTTATCTAAATTCTTATTACATATTGGTGATAGCCAACTGGTTTTATCTCAGCGTTTGGCTGAATGGTGCGGGCATGCACCTGAGCTAGAAATTGATATTGCCTTAGCAAATATCGGCTTGGACTTATTGGGTCAGGCAAGAAACTTTCTGACTTTGGCTGGTCAATATGATGAAGCTAAACGTGATGAAGACCAACTTGCGTATTTCCGTACAGAACGTGAGTTTTTAAACCTATTGTTGTGTGAACAACCGAATGGCGATTTTGCACAAACGATTGTACGCCAGTGGTTGATGGACCATTACCATCTTCATTTATTTACGGCTTTAGCGAAAAGCTCACTTCCTGAATTAAGTGCGCTTGCTGTGAAATCTTTAAAAGAAGTGAAGTATCACATCCGTTTTTCGACAAGCTGGATGGAACGTTTAAGTTTAAGCACAGATGAAGCACATCAACGTGTGCAAGACGGTTTAAATAATTTATGGCGTTTCACTGCTGAGTTATTTGAACTGAGTGCAGACGAACAAGCATTAGTTGCAGAAGGTGTGATTCCAGATTTTTCAAATGAAAAAGAACAATGGAACCAAACCGTTGCAGATGAGCTTAAGCGTTTTGAATTAAATGTTGCTGTGAACGGTGCTTATCGCCGTGGTGCTAAACAAGGATTACATACCGAGCATTTAGGTTATTTGTTGGCTGAAATGCAATGTATTCAAAGAACTTATCCGGGAATGACCTGGTAAGACAAGGAGGTGAGCCATGCAAATGATTCGTCATTGCATCGATCAATGTTGGGATGTTCTACAAACGGTAAGTGACCCTGAAATTCCAGTTTTATCGGTTGTCGATTTAGGCATGATCCGCGGTGTAGAGATTAACGATCAACAAGAAATTATTGTTCGTCTAACTCCGACATATAGCGGTTGCCCAGCAACAGATATGCTCAAAGCACAAATTGTTGAGGCATTTACCGCAGAAGCTTTGACACCGGTCAAAGTCATGGTCGATTTATCAGAAGCATGGACCACGGACTGGATGTCTGAAGCAGGGAAAAAGAAACTGCAAGTTTATGGCATTGCACCACCTGAAGGGTTGGCGCATCAATGTGGAACTCACGTTCATTTAAATGATGGTGTCGAGTGCCCACGTTGTAAAAGCCGACATACCCGACTGTTAACAGAGTTTAGTTCCACCGCCTGTAAAGCACTTTATAAATGTCAGGACTGTCTTGAGCCTTTTGATTACTTCAAATGTATTTAAGTCTTTAGATAAGGAAATCAGCCATGAGCCAATTTGTACCATTAAAAGTAAAAAGTATTACGCCTCAAACCGATCAGGCAATTTGTATTGCATTTGAAGTTGTACCTGAACAACAAGAACAATTTCAATTTCAACCGGGGCAACATTTAACCATTCGCCATTTAACCGAAGCGGGTGAAATCCGTCGTTGTTATTCAATTTGTAGCTATGCGGGCAAAGAAGACATCAGTATTGCGGTTAAAAAGATTGATCAGGGTCAATTTTCAAACTGGGCAAATGACCATTTAAAAGTGGGCGATGTGCTTGAAGTGATGCCACCACAAGGTGTGTTTTTTCAAAAAGCAGCCAAGATGGGTGGACAAAACTATTTAGGCGTTGCTGCGGGCAGTGGTATCACACCAATTTTATCAATTATTAAACAAGTTTTATTTGAACAACCTGAAGCTAATTTTACCTTGCTCTATGGCAATCGCTCATGGAAACAAACCATGTTTGCCGAGCAAATTATGGATTTGAAAGATCAGTTTAAAGAACGTTTTCAACTCATCAATATTTTTTCACGTGAGTTCAATGACAGCGAACTCATGAATGGTCGTATTGATGCAGAAAAGCTTAAGCAACTTTTTGATTATGAAGTGCTTGAAACAAACTTCGACCATGTGTTTGCCTGCGGCCCAGATGAAATGATGAATGCCGTAGAAAATACTTTACCAAACTTTGGTATTGCCAAAGAGCGCATTCACACCGAACGTTTCCATACAGGACAAGCGCGTAAACGTAGTGTTGAAGCGGATGCAAACCGTAAAGAAGAAAAAGTAAACATCATTTTAGATGGCCGTGAACTGATTGTTTCTGTGGCTCAAGATGATGAAAGTATTCTTGATGCGGCTTTACGTGCTGGTGCCGACTTACCGTATGCATGTAAAGGTGGGGTATGTGCGACCTGTCGCTGTAAGGTGCTTTCAGGCGAAGTCGACATGTTCCTGAACTATAGTCTTGAAGAAGATGAAGTTGAAAAGGGCTATGTGCTGAGCTGTCAGACCTTACCAAAAGGCTCAAATGTTCGCTTGAGTTTTGATGAATAGAGGCTGTCATGCAAGAGTTGATCAAAGCCAGTACAGCTGCTGACGGTGTTTTGTTATTAACCTTAAACCGTCCGGAAAAAAGAAATGCCTTAAACAATGCGACATTGCAGTGTTTGTGCGAGTTGCTCGAAGAAGCTGAACATAATGCTCAAGTCAAAGCAGTGGTTTTAACGGGTAATGCTCAATGTTTTGCGGCTGGAGCAGATCTTAGCGAATTGGCTGCAATGGACACCGTGTCTTTGCAACTCGATATTCGCCCGAAGCTTTGGCAAAAAATTGATGCGTTTAGTAAACCCCTGATTAGTGCAGTCAATGGCTATGCCTTAGGCGCTGGGTTTGAGTTGGTTTTGCATTCAGATATGGTGATTTGCGGTGAAAATGCGCGTTTTGCATTACCTGAAATTGGCCTTGGTATGTTGCCGGGTGCAGGCGGAACACAGCGTTTAGCACGCTTGGTTGGACAACAACTCACCATGCGCTGGGCCATGACAGGTGAAATGATTTCGGCAAAACAGGCAGAGCAACATGGCATTTGCAGTCAAGTGGTGCCGACCGAATTAACCGTCGAATACGCCGTTCAACTGGCAGCCAAAATTGCCAAACAAGCGCCTTTAGCGATTCGTGTGATTAAACAATCAATTAAAAGTATTCATGAAACAACGTTAAGTCAGGGACTCAAGTTTGAACGTCAAAACTTTGTCTGGCTGGCGGCTACAAAAGATCGAAACGAAGGGATTAATGCTTTTTTTGAGAAAAGAAAGCCAGTGTTTAGAGGTGAGTGATGGACTATCAAAATATTATTGCTGAAGAAAAAAATGGTGTCGGCTACCTGACATTTAACCGCCCAAAAGCACTGAATAGCTTTAACGTTGATATGCACCGTGAAGTGGCTGAGGTTTTAAACCTGTGGACCAAAAATCCGGATGTTCGTTGTGTGGTGATTAGTGGCGAAGGCCGTGGCTTTTGTGCAGGGCAAGACTTAGGCGACCGTGTAGTTGACCCAAACGCTGAAGCTCCAGATTTAGGATATTCCATTGAAACTTACTATAACCCGCTCATTAAAACGATTGTAAATATGCCAAAGCCTGTGATTTGCGCCGTAAATGGTGTAGCAGCAGGTGCAGGGGCAAATATTGCACTGGCATGTGATTTGGTGATTGCAGCCAAATCGGCAAACTTTGTACAAGCATTTTGTCGCTTAGGTTTAGTTCCAGACTCGGCTGGTACATGGTTTTTACCACGTGCTGTAGGCCATGCACGTGCGATGGGATTGGCTTTGTTAGGTGACAAGCTACCAGCAGAAACCGCAAAAGAATGGGGCATGATTTGGGATGTGGTTGAAGATACCGAGCTTAAAACAAAAGTGACTGAACTTGCTGAACGTTTAGCGAAACAGCCTACTTTTGGTCTATCTCTTATTAAAAAAGCCATTCATCAATCAAGTAATAACACCTTTGATGAGCAAATGCTGTTAGAGCGTGACTTACAACGCATTGCGGGTCGTTCCGAAGATTATCGTGAAGGGGTACAAGCCTTTATGAATAAACGTGAACCAAATTTTAAAGGGCGCTAAGCATGACAGATTTAGATTTATCTCGTGCCCGAATTGCCGTTATTGGTTCTGGCACCATGGGCATCGGCATTGCCCAGTTAGCCATTGTTAATGGGCACTCGACTGTTTTATATGATCTGGACGCTCAAAAAGCGCAACAAGCCGCTCAAGGCTTAGGACAGACATTTAAAAAGCTGGTTGAAAAGAATAAGCTCACAGATCAGCAAGCTGATGAAGCCTTAGCGCGTTTAACGGTGGTCAATCAGGTTGAAGCGCTGCGTGATGCTGACTTGGTCATTGAAGCAGTCGTCGAGAAAAAAGAAGTTAAACAGTCTTTATTTAAGCAACTCGCTGAAATTTGTAGTGCGCAAACCATTTTTGCAAGTAACACATCTTCAATTTCAGTGACTGCAATTTCGGCGGGTATTGCTCACTCAGAGCGCGTAGTGGGTTTACACTTTTTTAACCCTGCACCAGTCATGAAACTGGTCGAAATTGTACAAGGCTTAAAAACACCAAACAGCTTATGTTTGGCTCTAAAAAACTTGATGTTGAATTGGAAAAAAATCCCAGTACTCACCAAGTCGACCCCAGGGTTTATTGTTAACCGAATTGCACGTCCGTTTTATGCAGAAGGCTTTAGAGCACTGCAAGAACAAGTCACCAGCTACGACCAACTCGACTATGCCTTAAAGCAGTGTGGCGGTTTTGCGATGGGGCCGTGTGAACTTACTGACCTTATTGGTCAAGATGTTAACTTTTCGGTAACTCAAAGCGTTTACCAAGAGTTTTTTTACGAGCCACGCTACCGTCCAAGCCTCATTCAAAAAGAATTGGTCGATGCAGGTGCTTGGGGCCGTAAGTCAAAACAGGGCTTTTATAGTTATAACGAAAAAAATCAGTACGAGACATTTCAGCCTCAAGCTGTAGTTGCCACACCAGTTGATGCCCATATTCAGCTAAAAGGGACTTGGTCTCAGCTACCTGCTTTTTTAACGCGTTTAGGTTTAAAAAGCGGATCTGCTAGCGACGACAATATCCTTCAAATTGATGATATCGACTTGCGTTTAAGCCAAGGTGAGTCTGCCAATATTCATTACTTAAGCCGTAAAGTGGTTTTAATGGATTGGCATCATGATTTTGAGCACGCAGAGGCTTTAGTACTCAGTCATAACGAGCTTTGTGTAGCAAGTGATCTGGCTAAAGTTGAGGCTTACTTTGCACAGTTTGGTATCAGCGTGATGTGGATTAAAGACCATCCGGCACTGTTAACCTTACGCACCATCGCTTTACTTATTAATGAAGCCTGTGAAGCAAGTTTACATGGTATTGCGAGTCTGGAAGATATTGATAATGCCATGAAATATGGAGTGAATTATCCTAAAGGTCCTTACCAGTGGTTGACACAAATGGGCGGTGCTTATGTGCTCCAAACCTTAAATAACTTATATGCACTGTATGGAGAGGAAAAATATCGCGCGAGTATCTACCTCAAGCAATATGTAGCGAAAACTCAAAACATTGCTACTCAATATTCACGTGATATGACCGAATTTGCATAATCAGGAGTCAACATGGAAGACGTTTTAATTTGCGATTTTATTCGTACCCCAATTGGACGATATGCAGGTGCCTTAAGTGCAGTACGTGCAGATGATTTAGCTGCATTGCCCATCAAATATTTAAAAGATAAACACCCGAACTTGCCGTGGAATACGGTAGACGAAGTGTTTTTAGGATGTGCCAACCAAGCAGGTGAAGACAACCGTAACGTTGCACGTATGGCAACACTGTTAGCAGGCTTACCTGATACAGTACCAGCAATTACCGTCAATCGCTTGTGTGCATCGGGTTTAGATGCGGTGGGACTTGCGGCACGCTCAATTAAAGCAGGTGAAGCACAGTTTGTGTTGGCAGGTGGTGTTGAGTCAATGAGCCGTGCACCATTTGTACAAGCTAAACCAACAGAAGCGTTTAGCCGTACACCTGAAATTTATGACACCACCATTGGCTGGCGCTTTGTAAATAAGCAACTCAAAGCACAATACGGCACCGATAGCATGCCGGAAACTGCTGAAAATGTAGCTGAAAAATATCAGATTAGTCGTGAAGACCAAGATGCTTTTGCATTGCGTAGCCAACAAAAAACCGCTGCGGCACAACAAAACGGTTTCTTTAACGATGAGATTTTGCCTGTCGAGATTACAGACCGTAAGAAAAACGTGGTTGTGGTGAACCGTGATGAACATCCGCGTGAAACGACCCTTGAAGCACTCGCAAAACTAAAAGCGCCTTTTAAAAAAGAAGGTGGCTCGGTGACTGCCGGAAATGCCTCTGGTGTAAATGATGGTGCCGCGTGTGTGTTAATTACCAACCGTGAATTTGCAAATACACATGGTTTAAAACCTTTAGCACGTGTGATTGGCATTGCAAGTGCAGGGGTTGAACCCAAATATATGGGTATAGGTCCTGTTCCGGCTGTGCAGAAAATTTTAAAGCAAACAGGTTTAACGCTAGATCAGATGGATGTGATTGAGCTGAATGAAGCATTCGCAGCCCAATCTTTGGCTTGTATGCGTGAACTTGGTTTAAAAGATGACGATGAACGCGTGAACCCAAATGGCGGTGCGATTGCGTTAGGACATCCGCTCGGTATGAGTGGTACACGTTTAGTGATTACAGCAACACGTGAGCTAAAAAAACGCGGTGGACGCTATGCACTTTGCACGATGTGTGTAGGTGTTGGACAAGGCGTCGCACTGATTTTGGAAAACTTAAATTAATTCAGACGGTTTTTAAAATTACATAATGAGGAGATAGGCGATGGACAGCCTCACAACGGATAATGTTGAGCAATTAACACTTGCAGAGCTTAGAGAGCTGCAAACGAAACGGTTAAAACAAACCCTGACTTTTGTATATGAAAATAGTCCGGTGTATAAGAAAAAGTTCGACGAAGCGGGTGTACATCCTGATGACTTCGTAACTTTAGATGATCTGGCGAAGTTTCCATTTACCACCAAACAGGATTTAAGAGACAACTATCCGTTTGGAATGTTTGCTGTACCGCAAGAGCAAATTGTGCGTTTACATGCGTCATCGGGTACAACGGGTAAACCGACAGTAGTGGGTTATACCCAAAAAGATATTAATACTTGGTCGGACATTGTTGCGCGTTGCTTACGTATGGCAGGTTTAACCGCGAAAGACATCGTTCAGGTGGCTTATGGCTATGGACTGTTTACGGGTGGTTTAGGCGCACATTATGGTGCCGAGCGCTTAGGTGCAACGGTTATTCCAATGTCTGGCGGCCAAACTGAAAAGCAAGTTCAGCTTATTCAAGACTTTAAACCGACTGCAATTATGGTTACGCCATCATATTGCGTGAGTATTATTGAAAAGCTCGAACAACAATTTGGTACGGCACGTAATACGTCTTTAAAAGTCGGTATTTTTGGTGCCGAGCCGTGGACTAACGAACTGCGCCGTGAAATCGAAGAACGCCTTAATATTAAAGCACTCGATATTTATGGCTTGTCTGAGGTCATGGGGCCGGGCGTTGCCATGCAGTGTTTAGGCGAGGGTGAGGGATTAACCATTTGGGAAGATCATTTCTACCCAGAAATTATTAACCCTGAAACAGGTGAAGTCTGTAAAGATGGCGAACTTGGCGAGCTCGTCTTTACGACTATTACCAAAGAAGGTTTACCGATTATTCGTTACCGTACTCGTGATTTGACCCGCTTACTACCAGGTGAAAATCTGGCGATGCGTAAAATGGATAAAATTGTGGGCCGTAGTGACGACATGCTGATTATTCGCGGTGTGAACGTTTTCCCGACTCAAATTGAAGAGCAAATTTTGCAAGTTCCGCATTTAGTTCCAAATTATGAAATTTTGGTGACTAAAAAAGGCCATATGGATACTTTGCATATTCGTACAGAGATGTGTCATAACTGTACTATACAGGCCAATCAACTTGCTCAGGAGTTGATGAAACGCATTAAAACCATGATTGGGATTAGCGTTACTGTAGAAGTTGTGACAGAAGCGACCTTACCTCGTTCGGAAGGTAAGGCAAAGCGGGTAATCGATATGCGTCAGATTGCTTAACATCAAGATCATTCAGGGTATAGAATCTATACCCTGAAACTAAACGCCAAGACATGAGTATGAGTGCAAAAATACAGCAAATAATTGATTCTGTTGTAAAGAATGAAACCTTAAGTGGAACTTCGCTTATTTCGACAATTTTTGGAGATTCAGTACTTCATCGGGGTGGAAACATTAGTCTTGCAAGCCTGATTCAGTTATTAGAGCTGTTTGGTTTTAATGACCGTGCTGTAAGAACCTCTGTTTTTCGTTTAGTTAAAAATGATTGGTTATGTTCAGACAAAATCGGCAGAACCAGTTTTTATCGAATTACCGATTCGAGCCGTTCGACTTATTTGCAAGCCGAACAACGTATTTATAACGACCAGATGAAAGAGTGGGACCATTATTGGGATCTTATTCTGATGTCTAGCCTCGACACTGAAAATAAAGCGTTGCTAAAGAAAGAACTGGAATGGTTAGGGTTTGCCAATATTTCGACAAACTTAATGGCTTATCCGGGTTGTAACCGTATTGAACTGCAACGTTTGTTGGTTGACTTAAATATGAGTGAGCAAGTGGTGGTGTTTAAAGCCGAAACCTTGCAGCTTTTTAATAACTCGGTCGATACCATTGGTCGTATGCTCAGAACCAACTGGCCAATCGATGAATTACGCCAAAGATACCTACAGTTTCTCGATATTTTTAGAGAAATTGGCGTGTTGCTGATGCAGGAAAACGAACAACTCGAACCAGTTCAGGCCTTTCAAATTCGAACTTTGCTGATTCATTATTATCGACGGATTTTATTAAAAGACCCAGCACTACCGCTTGAGTTGTTGCCAACTGACTGGCCCGCGATTAGTGCACGAACGTTATCAATGAATATTTATAAAAAAGTATTTGAACCTGCGGATGAATACTTCTTGTCTGTTGCCGCAACAGCAGAAGGACCAATGCCAAATGCCACAGCACATTATTGGCGCCGTTTCGGAGGTTTGGTGGCGACAAATGAGAGGTTAAATCATGCCTTGTTATAGTATTGACGGTGTTATTCCAGTCGTTAGCCCAGACGCTTTTGTACACCCAACTGCTGTTTTAATTGGTGATGTGATTATTGAAGCGGGCGTATATGTGGGGCCATTTGCTTCATTGCGTGCCGATTTTGGTCGTATTCATATTAAGCAAAATGCCAATATACAAGATAGCTGCACCGTACATGGCTTTCCGCAAAGCGTGACTTTAGTTGAGGAAATGGGGCACATTGGGCATGGCACAACTTTACATGGTTGCCGCATTGGAAAAAATGTTTTGGTCGGCATGAACAGCGTAATTTTGGACTATGCTGAAATTGGTGAAAACACCATTATTGGTGCAAATAGTTTAGTCAAAACCAAAGATATTATTCCGGCAAATGTATTGGCAATGGGGAGTCCAGCCAAAGTTGCACGTGAGCTCTCAGAACAAGAAAAAAAATGGAAAACTAGAGGCACGCAAGAATACATGGAGCTTGCACAGCGCTGCTTAAGTACAATGCAAGAAGTTCAGCCTTTAAGCTCAGAGTTGGATGACCGCCTGACCTATAAGGACTTTAGTTCTTCAAACTATCAGATTAAACAAGATAGCGTTTAACGGCTTATAAAGTCGATTTCAATACAGATAGGTTCATCACATTTAAGGAATACTCGCACGAGTAGGGAGACGTTTGTGCAAAATATGGAAACGACTGCGGTTGATCAATTCGCAGAACTATTGGGTGTTCAAGTGCTGCATCGCAGTTTTGATGAAGCGCGTTGTCAGCTTAATGTAAAAGACGAACACATGAATGCCTTGGGCGGCGTGCATGGTGGCGTGATATTTTCTTTAGCCGATATTGCTTTTGCGATGGCTTGTAATGCAGGGGATGCGCCATATACAGGCTTACAGGCAGACATTCGCTATATGAGCGGTGCGAAAGATAGGGTGTTATTTGCAACGGCAACCAAGGTCGGCAGTAGTAAAAAATTCGCGCATTATGAAGTGGTGAGAGCCTGTAAATTATTTTGTGTAAGTTCCATTTTTTATAAATGATCTTTTAATCGATCATCGAACTGAATCGTAAACCAATTCATTGCTAAACGCCAATTTTGAATTGGCATCGTCCATTTCTTCGCAGCATTTGATGTTGCTAAGTAAATGACCTTCTTTACTGAGTCATCAGATGAAAAGATTTTCCTTTTCTTCGTTGAATGGCGTATTACGCTATTCAACGACTCAATCGCATTTGTTGTATAAATAGCATGACGTATTTCGGCTGGATAGCTAAAGATCGTTCGGATATTTTCCCAATTGGCCCGCCAGGATTCTCCAATTTTGGGATACTGGTGATTCCATTGATCACAGAAGATGTCTAGGGACTTTAAAGCATTTTCCTCTGTACTTGCCTGATAAATCGCTTTCAGACCCGACGTAACAGCCTTGTAGTCTTTCCAGCTTACAAATCTCAGGCTATTGCGTACAACATGCACAATACACAGTTGAATATCAGTATGAGGGTAAACAGAGGCTATCGCGTCAGGAAAGCCTTTTAATCCATCTACACAGGCAACAAGAATGTCCTGTACTCCTCGATTTTTTAGCTCTGTCATGACTGACAGCCAGAATTTGG
>NZ_JEYB01000067.1:0-16467 GCF_000582255.1 Acinetobacter sp. 1566109
CAATGCGAGTGGTTACTCAAATCGGTGAACAAACTCTAGATTCACAGGCGTGCCTAAATTTATTTCATAATCTTAACTTGAATCAGATTCATTAATATGCCGAAGCCACCTGTGAACGCGAAAGCAAAAAATGCTAAAAAAAAGGGCAAGAAAACAGCATCTCATTTTCCTAAAAAGTTGGTGCTGATTGGCTTTTTTATCGTTTTAATTTCTATTTTTGCTATTTTGTGGTCAAGTTTATTTAAAGCTTATCCTGTTGAAGGGAAAAAGCAGATGCTATCGATCACATCAGGTGAGACCTATTCTGGTTTTATTGATCGTTTAGCCAAAGAAAATAAAATCCATTTCCCAATTGTACTTAAGCTTTATCAAAAGTTTATGATTCATGACAGCATGAAAGCTGGTGTGTATGAAATCGAACAGGGAATGAGCGTAAGACAAGTATTGGAGATGTTGTCTAATGCTGATAATGCTCAGATGAACCGTATTTTAGTGATTGAAGGTACGACTTTTAAACAGCTTATTACTGCACTCAAAAATGATAAAAATGTAAAAAATACAATACTCGATTTACCAGATGACCAGCTTATGAAGGCTTTAGGTATTCCTTATCATCATCCGGAAGGTTTATTTGCGCCTAACACTTATTTCTTCGCAAAGGGTGAGACTGACAAAAAAATCCTCACCGATTTATATCATCATCAAATGAAAGCTTTAGATACTGCTTGGGCAAATCGCGCACCAAACTTACCCTATAAAGATAAGTATGAAGCTTTAATTATGGCTTCGATTGTTGAAAAAGAAACAAGTATAGATAGTGAGCTTGAGCAAGTATCTGGTGTATTTGTACGCCGTTTGAAAATTGGTATGCGTTTACAAACTGACCCAACCGTGATTTATGGAATGGGTGATAACTATAAGGGTAAGATCAGTCGCGAAGACTTACGTACACCAACCGCATATAATACCTATACAATTAATGGCTTACCGCCAACACCAATTGCTTTGCCAAGTCAAAAAGCAATTGAAGCAGCACTACATCCAGATGACTCAAATAATATTTATTTTGTGGCAACTGGTAATGGTGGTCATAAATTTACAGCAGATTTACAGGCTCATAATCAAGCGGTGCAAGAGTACTTATCCGTGTTGAGATCGAAGAAATAAGGAAAAAAGATGTTTATTAGCTTTGAAGGCACGGAAGGGGTAGGTAAAACTACACTCATTCGAAAAATTCATCAGCATTTTGAAGAGCAAGGTAAAGAAGTTGTTTTAACTCGAGAGCCGGGTGGAACACCGCTTGCAGAACAAATACGTTCGATGCTTTTAGCGGTAAATCATGATGAAAATATGAGTCATGATACTGAGCTACTCTTAATTTATGCGGCACGTGCTCAACACTTACAACAAGTGATTTTGCCGGCTTTAGCCTCTAACAAAATTGTTTTAAGTGATCGCTTCACAGATGCAAGCTTTGCTTACCAATGTTCTGGTCGTGGTTTAAGCCAAGATAAATTA
Organism: Acinetobacter sp. 1566109; assembly: GCF_000582255.1. Classification (NCBI taxonomy): domain Bacteria; kingdom Pseudomonadati; phylum Pseudomonadota; class Gammaproteobacteria; order Moraxellales; family Moraxellaceae; genus Acinetobacter; species Acinetobacter sp. 1566109. The sequence continues at coordinate 1,519 of NZ_JEYB01000067.1, forward strand.
CAGCTTTTAAATCAGAATTTTGTTTCACGTATGCCAGAGGTGACTTTCTGGTTAGATGCACCGATTGAACTCGGTATGAATCGTGCACGTGAGCGTGGAGCTTTAGACCGTTTCGAGCAAGAAAAGTTAAGCTTCTTTACTAAAGTTCGCGAAGGTTATGAGACTTTATGGAAATCTGAACCAGAACGTATTAAACGTTTAGATGCTACGCAAAGTCCTGAACAGGTATTTGAGCAAGCCTTACAATACTTAGGATAAATAATAAAAGCCACTCTCAGTTCTGTGGGAGTGGTTAAAAATGACGACAAATCTGCTTAAAAAGATCATAGAACATATTGAACAGTATTTTATGCTATTTTGAATACTGTTCTAAAATTGAAGAAAAATAAGGATGAAAAGTTCAAAAGAAGAAATCATAGCGTTTCTTGAAAAGGAATTTCCCCCAAGTCTTGAACATTGCACGATTGAATCAGTTACGCCTAGAGCTGCTGTCGTTTATTATCATGTAGATCAAAGACATCAACGCCCAGGCGGTACCATATCTGGTCCAACCATGATGACTTTGGCAGATTTTGCTTTGTATATTGCAATACTCGGTGAAATTGGAATTGTGGGTTTGGCGGTAACGACGAATTTTAATATTAATTTTCTAAGAAAACCCGCAGGTGATAAAGACTTACGTAGTGAATGTAAGCTTATGAAAGTAGGAAAAAGCTTAGTCGTGGGTGAGGTCTGGATTTATTCAGTTGGATTAGATGAACCAGTAGCGCATGTGACCGCGACTTATTCAATTCCACCAAGACCACAAATATAAAACTAAATAAAAAGCACAGCCAGAGCTGTGCTTTTTTGTAGAAAAATAGCCTAAATGTCGGTATTAACCAATGGCTGCTCTACTGCAAAGTTTGGAGGCGTTAGAACTGTCTTACGAATCTCACTCGAAGTTTCCGGATAATCTAGAGTGTAATGTAGGCCACGCGATTCTTTACGTTGCATGGCACAGCGAACGATCATTTCGGAAACAAGTACAAGATTACGCAGTTCAATTAGGTTTTTGCTGACACGGTAGTCTTGATAATATTCAGTGATTTCACGCTTTAACATCTCAATACGGTGTAAAGCACGTTCTAAACGTTTTGTGGTTCTGACAATACCAACATAGTTCCACATGGTTGAACGTAACTCATCCCAGTTTTGTAAAATAACCACATCTTCATCTGGGTTGGTTACTTGTGAATCATCCCAAGTTGGTACTTCTGGTAATTTGAAGTTTTCATCAAATTTATTTTCGATGTCTTTTGCTGCACTCATACCGTAAACAAAGCACTCAAGTAACGAGTTACTTGCCATACGGTTTGCGCCATGTAACCCTGTATAAGAGGTTTCACCAATTGCATATAGACCTTCAATATCGGTCTGACTATTTGAGTCAACTACAACACCACCACATGTATAGTGAGCTGCGGGTACCACAGGAATCATGTCTTTAGTGATGTCGATACCTAGCTCAAGCAATCGTGCATAGAGTGTAGGGAAGTGCTCTTTAATAAACTCAGGTGATTTGTGGGTAATATCTAACCATACATGACGAATACCGAGACGCTTGATTTCGTGGTCAATGGTACGTGCCACAATATCGCGAGGAGCCAACTCTGCACGATCATCGAAACGTAGCATAAAACGTTCGCCGTCTGGCAGGCGTAAATAAGCACCTTCACCACGCATCGCTTCAGTAATTAAGAAAGAACGTGCTTGCGGATGATATAGGCAGGTTGGATGAAACTGGTTAAATTCCATATTGGCTACACGGCAACCTGCGCGGTAAGCCATAGCAATACCATCACCTGTAGCAATATCTGGATTAGATGTATAAAGATAAGCTTTCATCGCACCACCGCAAGCAAGTGCGGTAAATGGAGCAAGGAAAGTATGAACTTTTTCTGTTTTTTCATCTAATGCATACAAACCAATAGCACGATTCGCTTGATCTATATGACCCAACTTATGCGACGTAATTAAATCAATCGCAATGTAATTTTCAAAAATTGTAATATTCTTGCGTTCTTTCGCTCGTTCAACCAATGTAGTTGAAATAGCTTTGCCTGTTGCATCAGCAGAATGGATAATACGGCGCTGTGAGTGACCACCTTCACGTGTTAAATGAAGCTGTTCATCTTCATCTAAGGTGAACTGCACGCCTTGCTTTAAAAGAAAATCAACAGAAGGACGACCACCTTCTACAGTATGCTGTACTGCATCTATTTCACATAAATGAGCACCTGCAATCATAGTGTCATTAATATGTTGTTGAATAGAGTCAGTTTCATCAAGAACTGCAGCAATACCACCTTGTGCATAGAAGGTACTTGCTTCAGTTAAAGCAGCTTTGGCTAAAACTGCAATATTAAAATGACTTGGTAACGATAAAGCTAAGCTTAAACCAGCACCGCCACTGCCCACAATAATCACGTCAAAGTGGTGAATTGTCTGTTGATTAGGCATGTCCATTCGCATCAATTTAAAACGTCCGCTAATGACACCCCTTTTTACCTAAAAAGGCAAGAGCTTAAGCGCTCTAAGTCACAGAAAAATTGCAATTAGCTTAAAAAATTGCAATGTGTAAAATAAACGTGATGAGGATGCCTTACAAATAAACATATTGTTACGCACAATTCCAAAGCGTTGTGATACAACAGTTTTATTCTTATTCTCGTAGACCAATTGTGGGTGAGCACCGAATGAAATCTCGCTATTTACAACAAGGAATGTATGCAGCGGTATTTACAGTTGCTGCTGTTCAAGCAAACGCTGCTGTTGATTTTTCAAACCTCGTTGAACAAGTTAGTCCGGCTGTGGTGAGTGTAAACGTTGTAAAAAAAATGACGCAGGATGAACTGTTACAGCAGCAAGTTCCTGAAATTTTAAAACGTTTCTTTGGTAATCAGGTCATCATTCCACAGCAACAAGGTCCTCAAGAAAAAACCGCATACGGTAGTGCATTCTTTATTAGTAAAGATGGTTACTTACTTACAAACCATCATGTGATTGAAAATGCTTCCCGCATCAGTATTACTTTAAATGACCGTCGTGAGATTGATGCAACTGTTGTTGGTAGTGATGAACGTACCGATGTTGCCTTATTAAAAGTGAATGGAAATAATTATCCTGCTTTAAAAGTAGGAAATGTTGACCGTTTACGAGTGGGAGAGCCTGTTTTAGCGATTGGTTCGCCATTTGGTTTTGACTACTCTGCTTCAGCAGGTATTGTTAGCGCTAAATCACGTAACATGAGCGGTGAAACCTCTGTACCATTTATTCAAACAGATGTAGCTTTAAACCCTGGTAACTCAGGCGGTCCATTGTTTAATCAAAATGGTGAAGTTGTCGGGGTGAACTCACGTATCTTTAGTGGTACTGGCGGTTATATGGGCTTGTCTTTCTCTATTCCAATCGATGTAGCGATGGATGTAGCTGAACAGCTTAAAACAAAAGGCAAAGTTACTCGTTCATACCTAGGCGTTATGATGCAAGATATTGACCGTAACCTTGCCGATGCTTACAAACTGCCTAAACCAGAAGGTGCTCTTATCACACAAGTTACGCCAAATTCACCTGCTCAAAAAGCAGGACTTAGAGCTGGCGATGTGATTTTAAAACTTAATGGTGCTTCTGTACTTCGTACAAGTGATTTGCTCTATGCCTTAAACAAAGTACAGCCAAACCAAACAGTTCAGTTTGAAGTATTACGCGATGATAAAACTCGTAATATTTCGGCAACTCTGGCAACTGCACCAGATGAAACACCTGCTACAGGTACTCAGGCTTCTACTTCTAAAGGTCCAGTATTAGGCATGAGTATTCGTGATTTGGCTGAACCAGAGAAAAATGCGTTAAGCGTGAAAGGTGGTATTTATGTTCAAGATGTTCGCCGTGGTGGGCTAGCATCATTGTCAAATATCATTCCTGGTGATGTAATTGTTCAGGTTAATAATACTCAAATTTTGAATAGCCAAGATTTTGCTAAAGTTGTTTCTAACTTACAAAAAAATACGGTTGCTCGGGTTGGGATTATTCGTCAAGGCCAACGTGCAATGCTTGGTTTACGCATCCAGTAAAATGATTTAAAAAAGAACCACCCTGAAAATGGGTGGTTTTTTATTATTTGTATTCGGCATAATGTGATCTAGCTAATTTGAATGTAGCTTTAGATTTAATGATTAAAGTGGGTGTTTTGTGAGCAGTATATTCGATTTACATATTCAGGTTCAGCCACAGCATATTGATGCTTTGGGCCATGTTAACAATGTAATGTATGTCCAATGGATGCAAGATGTTGCTGCTGCTCATGTTGAAACATTAGGAGTAGGCGTAACCAAATATCTTGAGCTTAAACATGCAATGGTTGCTGTTGAGCATCATGTACAATACCGTAAAGCTGCGTTTGAAGGCGAAGAAATCGTACTACGGACATGGCTCGATGATATCAATGCACTTTATTCATTTCGTCAGTATGTTTTTTTTCGCCCTTCTGATCAGGCTGTCTTATTTGTTGGGAATACCAAGTGGGCATGTATTGAAATTGAATCTGGCCGACCAAAACGTATGTCACCGACTTTTACACAAGCCTATAAGCCACTTGACTCAAGTATAAATCCTTTAGATTTTACTATTTCGTATGCTCGCTAGTTGGAAGTATTACATGTGTTTTGAATTGTCATTTTTTAGAACATAAGTACAAAGCTCATGATTATTTTGGATACTTTAAAATATCCATCTGCTATAATCTCTCGCAATTTGTTAAACCGCTTTGGCTATGTATTAAATCAAGCTACATAGCACTTTATATTTTCTCAAGGTAGCCCATGGCGCAAGCTAAAAAATCAGTTGATATCAAAAATATCCGAAATTTCTCGATTATCGCTCATATCGATCATGGTAAGTCTACTTTGGCTGACCGTTTTATTCAGATGTGCGGTGGCTTACAAGATCGTGAGATGCAAGCTCAGGTCTTGGACTCAATGGAGCTTGAGCGCGAACGTGGGATTACCATTAAAGCAGCGTCTGTGACATTGTATTACACCCATCCAAATGGGCAAGAATATCAGCTTAACTTTATTGATACCCCGGGGCACGTTGACTTCTCGTATGAAGTATCGCGTTCATTAGCAGCGTGTGAAGGCGCGTTATTGGTCGTAGATGCGGCGCAAGGCGTAGAAGCTCAATCAGTTGCAAACTGTTATACCGCGATTGAACAAGGCCTCGAAGTTCTTCCTATTTTAAATAAGATTGATTTACCGCAGGCTGAACCTGAACGTGTAATTCATGAAATTGAAGAAATTATCGGGATTGAAGCGACGGATGCGCCAACTTGTTCAGCAAAAACAGGTTTGGGCGTTGAAGGTGTATTAGAACGTTTAGTCGATGTTATTCCAGCGCCAGAAGGTGATCGTGAAGCTCCACTTCAAGCGTTAATCATCGATTCATGGTTTGATAATTACTTAGGTGTAGTCTCTCTTGTCCGCATTAAAGAAGGTCGTATCCGTAAGGGCGATAAAATGTTGGTTAAGTCGACAGGACAAACTCATCCGGTAACTTCTGTAGGTGTATTTAACCCTAAACATACTGAAACCGATATTCTTGAAGCTGGCGAAGTAGGATTTGTTATTGCTGGTATTAAAGACATTTTTGGTGCACCAGTAGGTGATACTATTACGCTTGCGTCTACACCAGATGTTGCAACTTTACCTGGTTTTAAAAAGGTTAAACCACAGGTTTATGCGGGTCTTTTCCCAATCGATTCAAGCGACTTTGAACCATTCCGCGAAGCATTACAGAAATTACAAATTAACGATTCTGCTTTGTTCTTTGAACCTGAAAGTTCAGATGCACTTGGTTTCGGTTTCCGCTGTGGTTTCTTAGGCATGTTGCATATGGAAATCGTACAAGAGCGTTTAGAGCGTGAGTATGATCTCGATTTGATTAGCTCTGCACCAACAGTAGTCTATGAAGCCGTTACCAAAAAAGGCGATACGATCTATATCGACAGTCCGTCTAAAATGCCTGATGGTTCAGTTGTTGAAGATTTACGTGAGCCAATTGCTGAGTGTCATATTCTTGTGCCGCAAGAATACTTAGGTAATGTCATGACCTTATGTATTGAGCGTCGTGGTGTACAAAAAGACATGAAATTCTTAGGTAATCAAGTTTCGATTACATTTGAAATTCCAATGGCTGAAGTTGTGATGGATTTCTTTGACAAGCTTAAATCATGTTCACGTGGTTTTGCATCGCTAGACTATAACTTCGTACGTTTCGAAAGTTCATCTTTAGTTAAGGTTGATGTATTAATTAATAGTGAAAAGGTTGATGCCTTGGCTATGATTTGTCACCGTAATGATGCTCGCCATCGTGGTATTGCTTTAGTTGAAAAAATGAAAGATTTGATTCCACGTCAAATGTTTGATGTTGCAATTCAGGCTGCTATTGGTGCTCAAATTATTGCTCGTTCGACTGTTAAGGCGATGCGTAAAAACGTTCTAGCAAAATGTTATGGCGGTGACGTGTCTCGTAAGAAGAAATTACTTTCTAAACAAAAAGAAGGTAAGAAACGTATGAAACAAGTGGGTAGTGTAGAAATTCCACAAGAAGCGTTCTTAGCTGTTTTGAAAGTAGAAAGATAAAAGAAAGGGCTGGGATGAACTTATATTCTCCCAGCCATAAAGCAAGCAGCTAGGCTGCGAGTGAGGTCATGTGGATTTTGATTTTAATTTAATTCTTGTTCCAGTTACGCTGATTTTATTTGCAGTGTGGTTGCTAGATAAGCTTGTTTTTAAACAGCGTGCAAATAAAGGGCGAGAGAACGAAAATTTTGTTATTACATGGGCCTATGACTTTTGGCCAGTTTTAGCTGTTGTGCTTGTACTTCGCTCATTTCTTTATGAACCATTTAATATTCCATCAGACTCTATGGTTCCAACTTTAGAGACTGGCGATTTTATCTTAGTTAATAAATTCGACTATGGTGTGCGTTTACCTATCGTAAATAAAAAAGTCATTGATGTAGGTGAGCCGAAACGTGGTGATGTCATCGTATTCCGTTACCCACCTCAACCAACCATTAGTTATATTAAGCGTGTAATTGGTTTACCAGGTGACCATATTGTTTACGATCATGGTCAATTGATTATTAATGGTCAGAAAATTCCTAAAGTACCAACACAATTTAGTCGTGAAAAAGATGCTTTAGATACACCAACGTCTATTTATCATAAAGAAACAATTGGTGATCATACCTTTACGATGCGTGAACTCGAAGGTGTAAACGTTGCGCGTCAGGCACCATTTATCAACTATGTTGATAATGGCAAATATTCAAACCAAGACGGTTTATATTGGGAAGTAACTGTTCCGAAAGGACATTACTTTGCAATGGGGGACAACCGTGATCAAAGTGCTGACAGTCGTTTCTGGGGGTTCGTTCCTGAAGAAAATTTAACAGGCCGAGCTTTCTATGTCTGGATGCACAAAGAACCTGGTTTCCACCTGCCAAGCTTTAACCGAAATGGAAAAATAGATTAAAAACAACCATTAGGAAAAACAAAAATGCGTAAGGCACAACAGGGTACTTCGTATTTAGCAATTTTATTTGGGGTGGTTATATTTGCAATTGCGGCGAAAGCCGTACTTGCAGTTTGGCCAGCATATTGGGATGATCGTGTGATTAATAATCAGATTACAGAGCTCATGCAACAAAGCTCAGCTGATATCACACCCCAAAAGTTTATGACACAGATGGACCAACGGCTGGAAATGAACAATATTCGTGATCTCCATTTTAAGGAAATTGCTGAAGTGTTTAACGAGTCTGGTCTAATCGTCAAAAAGAAATATGAAGTAAGAAAACCTTTCTTACTAAATATTGATTTAGTTTTAACATTTGAGAAAAGTTTTGACAAAACATCAGTTCAAACTAAGTGATCCTCGCTTACTCAGTCGAATCGGTTATCAATTTAAGCAGCCCGAATTGCTACAGTTAGCTTTGACTCATCGTTCGGTGAGTCATAAGTATAACTATGAACGTCTGGAGTTTTTAGGCGATTCGTTGTTGGGGATGATCATTGCTAATTATTTATATCATGCCTATCCACATGAAAATGAGGGGCGTTTAACACGTATGCGTGCGACTTTAGTTCGCCAAGAAGCATTAGGTAAAATTGCAACCGATTTGCAACTTAGTCGGTGTTTAATATTAAGCACAGGCGAGTTGAAATCTGGTGGTCATCATCGTGAGTCAATATTAGCGGATACGGTAGAGGCGATTATTGGTGCAATTTATCTTGATAGTAGTGATCTGAACCTACTCAAAGATATTGTGTTAAAATGGTATGTACCTTATTTAGATCATATTGAGCCAACAGATCAACTCAAAGATCCAAAATCACGTTTACAAGAGTATCTACAAGCACGTAAAAAACCTCTCCCTGTTTACGAGGTTGTAGATATTCAGGGTGATGCACCTCATCAACACTTTAAAGTCGAATGTTTGGTAGATGGTTTACCAAAGATTTATGGTGAGGGGTCAAGTCGTCGTTTTGCCGAGCAGGCAGCAGCGGCGGAAATTTTAAAGTTATTGGAGCAATAACCTGCATGTCGATGCATTCTGATCAAATCAATCCAGATTCAAATGAAAACCAAGATCCAAACAATCTGATTGATCAATTTTTTAGTTCCAAAGGCGTTACAATTCCTTCGGATTTTAAGAGCGGATTTGTGGCGATTGTAGGACGTCCAAATGTGGGTAAATCTACCCTCATGAACCATTTATTGGGTCAAAAACTCTCAATTACTTCACGTAAACCTCAAACGACTCGCCATAAAATTATTGGTATTGATTCGCGTGAAAAGATGCAAGCGGTTTATGTAGATACACCGGGAATGCATAAGAAAGAAGTACGTGCGATCAATAAAATGATGAACCGCGCTGCTCATTCTGCATTACGTGATGTTAACTTGGTTTTATTTGTTATCGATGCGTATAAGTGGACTCAAAATGACGATTTAGTGCTTGAGAAACTCAAGAACGCTGAAATGCCAGTTATTTTGGTCATTAATAAAGCTGATACTTTTGAAGATAAAAGAGAGATTCTTCCTTTAATTCAAGAGCGTACCAAGCTTATGAATTTTGCTGAGATTGTTCCTGTTTCTGCTCTTCGTGGAGCAAACTTGGAACATTTAAGTGAAACGATTGAAAAATATCTTCCTTATCAGCCGCCACTGTATTCATTTGATCAAATTACGGACCGTTCAGAACGCTTTTTAGCAAGTGAAATCATCCGTGAAAAAATTATGCGTCAGTTGGGTGAAGAGTTACCATATGATTTAACAGTACAGATTGAATCTTTTAAAACAGAAGAGGCAACTGTTAATGAGAAAAATGGTCGATTAAAACCAGCTTGTACCTATATTGATGCAACAATTTTTGTCGATCGTCCTGGCCAAAAAGCGATTGTGATTGGTGAAAAAGGTGCCAAGCTTAAAACGATTGGTATGGATGCTCGCAAAGACATGGAAAAAATGTTCGAACAAAAGATCATGCTTACCTTATGGGTTAAGGTTAAAGGCGGTTGGTCTGATGATGAACGTGCTTTGAAAAGTTTAGGATATAGCGATATCTAACAAGCAGGGAATACTGGTATGAAAACAATTACATCAATATTGGCTATTATTGGGTGTACATTGATGTTACAAGGTTGTGTATATAAGCTTGTAACCGTACCAGTAGGTATTGCTTATAAAACAACTAAAGGTGTGGTGAAGGGTACAGCTGCTGTTGTAGGAGCTGTAATTCCTGATGGTGATGATGACGATAAAAAAGAAAAAGAATCTAAGGAATAGTTTCTTTTTATGATGCGCAATGAAGTCCTACATGGATATATGATTCACCATCGTAAATATCGTGAAAAAAGCCATATTGTGCATCTCTTCACTCAGGAATACGGGCGGGTCGATGGCATTTTAAGACAGACTCCGCCTCCCCAATATCAACCAATTCGGTTGCAAGCTACAGGTAAAAGTGAACTCAAAAATTTTACGAAGCTGGAAATATTAAATCAGCCGGTTTTCTTTTTTGGTGATGCTTTTTTTGCTGGCTTTTACTTAAATGAAATTGTTCTAAGACTTTGTCCGCTAGAAGAACCAATGCCACAAACTTTTGAACAATATCAATTAACTTTGCTTCAGTTACAACAATTATCTTTTCACGAAAATCCCGATCTTTTTCTCAGACAGATCTTAAGGCAGTTCGAACATATTTTACTTCCAGAGTTGGGCTATGCGATTGATTTTTCAGTTGATAGCTCACAAAAAGAAATTTTGCCAAATCAGTTTTATCAATTTCAAGTGACTGAAGGCTTTGCTCCCGTTGTCCAGGCAAGCCGCTCATCTTTGTCGGGAAAAGCAATTTTATCTATGCTGGATTATGAGCAAGGGCAGGATTTTTCTCACGAACAATTGCAATTATTAGGTAAACTATACCGTCAAATGATTACATCGCTTTTAGGTGATCGTCCCCTAAAAAGTCGACAATTGTGGATTCAAAATACTCAAACTCAATCGTAATTAGGATTTATTTATGGCTGCATTGCTTGGTGTAAACATAGACCATGTTGCTACTCTAAGACAGGCGCGCGGTACTACTTACCCAGACCCTGTAGAAGCTGCTCTTATTTGTGAACAAGCTGGTGCAGAGGGGATTACTTTGCATCTTCGTGAAGACCGCCGCCATATTCAAGATGATGATGTGCGTCGCATGCGCCCATTGTTAAAAACACGTATGAATCTAGAGTTGGCCGTTACTGATGAAATGGTTGAGTTTGCCAAAGAAATTAAACCACAGCACGTGTGTTTCGTTCCTGAAAAACGTCAGGAAGTAACAACTGAAGGTGGTTTAGATGTAGTAACTAACTTTGAAAAAGTTAAGGCTGCAACCCAGGCTTTAGCTGCTTTGGGATGTGACGTATCATTATTTATTGATGCTGATTTTGCTCAAATTGATGCGGCAGTTGCATGTGGCGCACCTACGATTGAGTTGCACACAGGTGCATATGCCGATGCAGCAACAGAACAAGAACAACAAGAAGAGCTGGCTCGTATTGTAAAAGGTGTTGAATATGCCGCTTCAAAAGGTTTGGTTGTAAATGCAGGACATGGTCTTAACCTAAAAAATATTGCACCAATTGCAGCAATTCCACAAATCCATGAATTAAATATTGGTCATTCAATTATTGCAGATAGTGTTTTTGTAGGTCTGGCACAGGCTGTTAAAGATATGAAAAAAGCGATTCAGGCAGCAGGATAAGTAGTAATGTCGAGTATCAATTACGATGAATTAATGCAGCCTGTGTTGGCATTTTTGGGGTGTCAAACTCCAAATGAATGGTTAGATGAGGCCGTTAATAATTTAGACATCTTGATGCAAGATCATGCCAATTGTGAGAAAAAAGCAGCCGGTACGGCAATGAACTTGATGTTCCGCTATAGTTTTTTTACAGATCTACAAGTCAAACTTGCTCAACTTGTACGTGAAGAAATGCTTCACTATGAACAAGTTCTCGAGTTTATGACGAAACGTGGCCAAGAGTGGAAAGGTTTAAGCGCAGGACGATATGCAGGTGGCTTACGAAAAGAAATACGTACCTATGAGCCAGAAGCTTTAATTGACGTACTGGTTATTGGAGCCTTTGTAGAAGCACGTTCGTGTGAGCGTTTTTATGCACTTGCCCCGCGTGTAGATGACGAACTTGGACGTTATTATCGTTATCTGCTGAAGTCGGAATCTCGTCATTTTGAAGACTATTTAGCACTAGCGCTTGATGTCGCAAAAACTGCCAAAATGAAAGATCCTGAAGAAGATATTCAGCAGCGTATTGAACATATCCGTGAGGTTGAAAAGAACCTGATTTTGACTCCGGATGATACTTTCCGCTTTCATAGTGGTATTCCTGCATAGTCTTGGGTGCCTCAAATAAAAAAGTTTACCTTTCATGGTGAACTTTTTTTATTAGGTGAACTTCATCCTTTGTCAGCAGACATGTCCTGCTTTTAGTTCTTTAATGCATATAATTATTTAATAAATATATTTTTTATAGATTTTAATTTCTCATAAAATTTTTAAAAAAACTTTTATTTTTTTAGGCTAATAATAAATATTATGTAAATATAAAGGCTGATATGTTCATCATGAGTTCAACTGAAATAGTTGATTATTTCTAAGGATATAAGAATGTTAGCATTAGTTACAGGCGCATCGGCAGGTTTTGGTTATAGCATTTCAAAAAAATTGATTGAGTTGGGCTATAAAGTTATTGGTTGCGGAAGACGGGCAGAAAAACTAGAAGAATTAAAACAAGAACTTGGTGAGAAATTCTACCCACTCGTGTTTGATATGACAGATACAGTAGAAAATATAAATAAGTTATTTAAAGAATTACCAAATGAATTTCAAATCGATCAAATTGACTTACTGGTCAATAATGCAGGCTTGGCATTGGGTCTAGAGCCAGCAGATAAAGCTGAATTAGATGATTGGTACACGATGATTGATACCAATGTTAAGGGGCTTGTTACTGTTACCCGACTAATTTTACCAAGTATGGTGCAGAAGAAATCGGGTCTAATTATTAATATGGGGTCAATTGCAGGTACATATCCATATCCTGGTGGTAATGTTTACGGTGCAACAAAAGCTTTTGTGGAGCAGTTTAGTTTAAATCTTCGTGCAGATTTGGCTGGTACTGGTGTACGAGTAACAAATATTGAGCCGGGACTATGTGGCGGTACTGAATTTTCTCTTGTGCGTTTTAAGGGAGATCAGGAGAAAGCTAGTAGTTTATATGATAAAAAGAATCCAATCTTGCCTGAAGATATTGCAAATACGGTCGCATGGATTGCATCACAACCACCGCATATTAATATTAATCGTATAGAAATGATGCCAACGACTCAGTCTTTTAACCCTTTAAAAGTTGTAGAAGTGGAATAATGTAATTTTAAAAAAGATCTAAGCGTAGAAGGTCACCTAAGTTTAGAACTGATGATTCGATCTGGTAAATATTCGAATTATGAAAAGCAAATCCTCTACAGGCAGTAGGGGATTTTTTTATAGGTATACTTTAATAGAAGGCAATAAAAAAGCCCGCTTTAATGCTGCGGGCTTTTTAGTATTTGGCTCTCCCACCTGGGCTCGAACCAGGGACCTGCGGATTAACAGTCCGTCGCTCTACCGACTGAGCTATGGGAGAATCTGCATGCGATTATAAGGAGATTTTGACAAGGGTCAAGTGAAAATCGTCATGTTTCCTTCATTTTTGTGTTGTATGCTTCTTATTTGATCAAGTTGAGTAGCGAGGATATAAATTACTTGCACTTTAAAAACTCAATTGCTAGATTCAAAAAAGAACAAGCGTTTGGAGTAATCCAAACAGTGTGGATTTAAACCAACTTGCCAGCACTAAAATGGCTAAATCGGAGATAAGTATGAAAACACTTACTGTTGCTTCTATTTTTTCTAATTTTGATTTTTATCAACGCAATTATCTTAATATTTTAAATCAACCAGAATCTTATTACACACTTGTAGAAGATGCATGGATCAATGCTTTTCCATTTAAAAAGCAGGACTTGTACTTAGGTGACTTATTACAACTCTGGTTTAGTTTAAAATGGGATGCGCATACTTCACTGAAAGTTTTAAAGTGTTCCAAGTTACTAGATCAATCTAAACCCCTCTATATTTTCCAGCTCGAAGGCGAATTATTACTAGGTAAAAATAAAGTCTTAGCTTGGTCTACTCAGCATAATGAAGTGGTCGAGCTTCAACTTAAGAATATTTGGGCACTCTATGTGATTGCACAAACTTGTGACCGTCCAGATCTTCCTGACTTAATAAAAAAGGCAGCCATTTAAAGCTGCCTTAGTTTTCATGGTCGAATGATCATGCAGGTTGCTGTTGCATACGCATAAAGTTTACCTTCTTCATCAATAATTTTACCTTCGGAAATACCTAAGTTTTTACTTAAATTAATGACTTTACCAGTGGCAATTAAAGCCTGATTTTGAGGAATAGGGCGGCACATTTTCACGTTAAGGTCGATGGTGCCATAACCTACACCTGCAGGTAACATCGTATGGACAGCACAGCCAGTCACCGAGTCTAGGACTGTTGCTGCAAAACCACCATGTACACCACCTAATGGGTTTAAGTGATTATGATCTGCTTGTGCTTTGAAAGTCACACATCCTTCAGAAATTTCAGTAGGTTGCATTGGAATAGTTTTGCTTATACTGGCAGGTGGAATGTGACCTTCAATCATGGCTTGTAAAAATTCGAGGCCTGTCATTTCCATAGGATTTTTCATTTTTTGAGTCCTTCAGTAATTAAGTTCTAAAATGGAACTTGATGTTAAATTAGGCGTTAAAATGCATATTGTCAAGTTGGCGAGTATAAGAAATATGACTATTTTATAGTTTATGAACTTGTAAAATGTGGTTGAGTAGAATATTTTATAACCCTAAAAATATAAACTTCTTGTGGAAAATAATAATGAACGGTCAGTGTCTATGCGGTGAAACAACTTTTGAAGTTGAACTAAAAAATCATGATGTACATGCTTGCCATTGTTCGATGTGTCGTAGACAAACTAGTGGTGTCAATATGACAGTTGATGTGGTCAAAGGCAGTTTAAAGTTTATTCAGCAAAAGCATCTTAGTGTATTTAACTCTTCTGACTGGGGAGAACGAGGCTTTTGTAATGCTTGTGGAACAACAATTTTTTGGAGAACGAAAGATCAAAGTTACTGCAATATCAATGCATTTTCTTTAAATGAGCCAGTAGAAGGCATGAATTTAGATATGGAAATTTTTATTGATTCAAAACCCGATTTTTACACTTT
>NZ_JEYB01000068.1:0-15995 GCF_000582255.1 Acinetobacter sp. 1566109
AGTGGCGCAGCGGACGGGGCTCGAACCCGCGACCCCCGGCGTGACAGGCCGGTATTCTAACCAACTGAACTACCGCTGCACTTTCACAATATCGCAATTGTGGGGTAAACGATGTTAAGTCTTAAGTGGCGCAGCGGACGGGGCTCGAACCCGCGACCCCCGGCGTGACAGGCCGGTATTCTAACCAACTGAACTACCGCTGCACTTGAGAGCTTAACGTAAAGGCTTGGTGGGCGCTGACGGGATCGAACCGCCGACATTCTGCTTGTAAGGCAGACGCTCTACCAACTGAGCTAAGCGCCCTGCAAAAGCGTTTTATAAAAGTGGCGCAGCGGACGGGGCTCGAACCCGCGACCCCCGGCGTGACAGGCCGGTATTCTAACCAACTGAACTACCGCTGCACTTGAGAGCTTAACGTAAAGGCTTGGTGGGCGCTGACGGGATCGAACCGCCGACATTCTGCTTGTAAGGCAGACGCTCTACCAACTGAGCTAAGCGCCCTTAACGTCTTCATCGTTTGTGAGGTGCATTATAGAGAATCTTTAACAGGTGTCAAACGCTTTTCGACAACTTTTCAAAAAAATGCGAATGAATGATTAAAAATAAGTCATTATTAAGTAAAAAACAATTTTTTGTATTTTATTTAAGCACTTATTTTAATATTTTGATCATTCGGCTAATTAAACAATAATCTTTAAAATCCCATTTTAGGTTAAAGATTGTTCAGACAAATAGACAAGCGCATCTTCAGAGACTAAATCAAACAATTCAATAATTTCTTCATTACGCATTCGAATGCACCCATGTGACATTGGAACCCCCATCGGTTCTTTATCAGGTGTACCATGAATATAAATATAACGTTGCATAGTGTCGTGGCCTTCGCCTTTATTAAAGCCCTCTTCTAGACCATCTAGCCAAAGAATGCGTGACAATATCCAATCTCGCTCAGGAAATTGTGCGGCTAATTCACTGCTATAGACTTCACCTGTGGGTTGTCGTGCAATAAAAACTGCGTTTTTGGGAGATTGCATACCAAATTTTTTGGCAACCCGATGCCATCCGCGTGGGGTTTTCCCCGTATTTTCCTGTTCCCCAATTCCATTCTTACCCGTAGAAACCACATAAAACTTATTATGTTTAGGGAGGCTTAAAGTTTGATTTGCTAAATCGATAAGAATATCTGCATCTTCAAGTTTAAATTGGAACATCGAATTTCTTCTCTTATATCAACTCAACTATTTTGAGCTTTAATAAAAATTAATGGAAAACTTGTCATACGTCACAAGTAAAAGATTATCAATCTTCTTTTATCTACGCGCAGTTTCACTGCTTGTCTTGCGCCAAAATTAAAAGATTATCAATCTTCTTTTATCTACGCGCAGTTTCACTGCTTGTCTTGCGCCAAAATTAAAAGATTATCAATCTTCTTTTATCTACGCGCAGTTTCACTGCTTGTCTTGCGCCAAAATTAAAAGATTATCAATCTTCTTTTATCTACGCGCAGTTTCACTGCTTGTCTTGCGCCAAAATTAAAAGATTATCAATCTTCTTTTATCTACGCGCAGTTTCACTGCTTGTCTTGCGCCAAAATTAAAAGATTATCAATCTTCTTTTATCTACGCGCAGTTTCACTGCTTGTCTTGCGCCAAAATTAAAAGATTATCAATCTTCTTTTATCTACGCGCGGTTTCACCGCTTGTCTTGCGCCAAAAATAAAAGATTATCAATCTTTTATTTTTGGCTCAGGGCGTAGCCATAACCAAATTGCAACAACGAGCATGGTAGTATCAGTGAAAACTTTCACCCCAAATGGTGCAGAAGTAAACAGCATTAAAATACCGCTTACGGTCATCATAATACTGGCAATCCACTTCGCTTTACGCGGTACTGTGCCATTTGCTCGCCAGTCACGTAGAGTTGGTCCATATTTTGGATGATTTAACAACCATGCATCCATTTGAGGCCATCCCTTTGAGGCAGCCCAAGCAGCCAGAATAAGAAACACTGTTGTCGGCATGCCTGGTAAAATTGCTCCAATAATACCAAGCGTGATAAAAATCACGACCAGAGTTCGCCAAAACAATGTTCGCATATATAAACCTTAAGCTATTGTTGATCGTAGTATAAAGTGTTTTTCTGGTATTGTTTTGTTGATCGACCATGAAATTGGGATGAATTATTTCGAGTACTAAACGTATGAATATTGCCTCAGTTAAGACATCCTATTTTGAACCATGGTTACAGTTCAACCACCCAATGGTAAGACAATTAGCATTTACCATTGCTAGTCCTAATTTACTTTGCCAACTTCCCCAAAGCCTCTCTATTCGGCATAGTTTTCAATTACATTCTGATCAGACTTGGAAACAACATTTTCAAAATTATTTACCGCGTTTACACCAGCTTGATGAGATGCCTGAGCCTTTACTCCAATTTATGTCTCGCCTTAAAAGTACACGTTTAGGTTTACGTTTTGAGAATTTACTTTGGTTTTGGTTACAGGAAGATCAATACCATTCTTATCAGTTGTTAGGCCATAGTATTCAAAAAATTGAGGGTGCAAGAACTTTAGGTGAACTTGATTTCTTAATTTTAAATAAAGAAACACAACAAGTTGAACACTGGGAAGTTGCTCTAAAATATTACTTGGGTGAAGGTCAGTTAAATTTAGAACAATGGATTGGCTTAAATAGAGAAGATACTTTGAGCAAAAAGCTGTATCACTTTACCGATAAGCAGTTCCAATTTTCAGAAGCTTTAAATTTTAAGGTACAACAGCGTTTTGCTATTTTAAAAGGCCAGCTCTACCTACCTTTGAATTTAGGCCAAAAACAACCCATACCCAATTGGGTAAATTCAACACGTCGACTCGGATACTGGGGCACAACTATTCCTGACTCTAAATTTTATCGTCTAGAAAGACATGAATGGCTTTGTCCTAATAGACAAGCAAGTTCAAACGCTGCTTATTGGTGGACAGATGGCTTATATTGTAAGAACAACGAAGATACACAGTTTTATATGTTTAGACGTCCTCCTCTACTAAGCCTAGCACCCGTTAACAACGAAAAAATGCCACTTTACAAGTAGGTATAGACTTCTAGAAACAATTTATAACGTTTTTACTATTAAATAGTCATGTTTCTTTTTACGTTTGTTTTTTAATCTAAATTTACTTCATTATTAAATTTAAACGGAGAAAATGATGAAAAAAGTTTTAGTCGCGTCTGTAATGATTGCATTTGTATTAACTGGCTGTAATACGTTCAAGGGTTTTGGTAAAGATGTCTCTAAAGCTGGTGATGCTGTAAGTAATACCGCACAAAAAACTGAGAATAAAATGTAAGTTATGCACAGCTTCGAAAAACCTTATCACTTCGATAAGGTTTTTTTATTTTTAAATACCCAACCTTCAGAGATTCGCCTATTATATCGGACTATATTTCCCCTACTCAGCATGCAATTTCCGGTATGAACCACTCAGACACTCTCTCGCTTAGCTTAGAACTTTTACAACAGCCTTCTGTTACTCCTGTTGACCATACTTGCCAAACTATTATGGCTGATCGTCTAGCCAAAGCTGGCTTTCATATTGAACCAATGCGTTTTGGGGACGTTGACAATTTATGGGCTCGACGCGGCACTGAAGGTCCTGTGTTTTGTTTTGCTGGACATACCGATGTTGTTCCAACAGGTCGTCTAGATGCATGGAATTCAGACCCATTTGCACCAGAAATTCGTGATGGCAAACTTTATGGTCGTGGTTCAGCTGATATGAAAACTGCGTTGGCTGCAATGGTGGTTGCATCTGAACGTTTCGTAACAAAGCATCCAGACCATAAAGGTTCAATTGCTTTTTTAATTACTTCAGATGAAGAAGGCCCTGCTGTTAACGGTACAGTTAAAGTTATTGAAACACTTGAAGAGCGTAATGAAAAAATTACATGGTGTTTGGTCGGTGAACCATCAAGTACAAGTAAATTAGGTGATATTGTTAAAAATGGCCGTCGTGGTTCTTTAAATGGCGTACTACATGTTCACGGCAAGCAAGGTCATGTGGCTTATCCTCACTTAGCTCGCAATCCCATTCATGAAGCTTCGGCTGCCTTAGCAGAGTTATGCCAAACTGTTTGGGACAATGGAAATGAATACTTTCCTGCAACTTCATTCCAAATTTCAAATATTCATTCGGGTACTGGTGCAACCAACGTCATTCCAGGTACTTTAGAAGTTACTTTTAACTTCCGTTATTCAACAGAAGTTACAGCTGAGCAGCTTAAACAGCGTGTTCATGAAATTTTAGATAAACATGGTTTGCAATATGAGATTGACTGGAACTTATCTGGTTTGCCATTTTTGACGCCAGTAGGTGAATTAGTTAATGCCGCTCAAACTGCTATTTTGAACGTAACTGGTACTGAGACTGAGCTATCTACTAGTGGTGGTACATCTGACGGACGTTTTATTGCGCCAACAGGTGCACAAGTTTTAGAACTCGGTGTTCTAAATGCAACTATTCATCAAATTAATGAACATGTAGATGTACACGATCTTGATCCTTTAACTGATATTTATGAGCAAATTTTAGAAAACTTACTTGCTTAAAAGCTTAAAGATCATTGATCTATATAAAAAGCATCCTCTTTAGGGTGCTTTTTTATTATTTTTAATTATGAATATGTATTTGAAAATTCTGAAATATAATTCGTGGTTATTAAATTAGATAATTTATTTTTGAGAATCTTTATATAGCATTCTTTTGAATGCTTATCTCTATACTGGAATATATGATTTTATATTTTAAAATTTATTTAATTTTTATAAAAAAGGAACTCATTTGAGTTCCTTTTTTTCTTTATAAACCTAGAGTTTTTTCAATATATTCTAGGTTAGGTATGTGGTAGCGTTGATCTTGCATACGCACATATTTAAATACTGTAGGGTGCTGTTCAGCTTCTTGGTATTCATCTATTTCATCAACAATTTCAGAAATACGTAAACGAACAGAGATCGGCATAGTTTTACACATTAAAGCAAAACGTTGGCTGATATCTTCCCCTTCAATTACCAGTGCTACAGCATATTGATCAGTTGCATTATGGACTGAGTATATAGGTAGCTTTACATCATGCCACTCAATATGTTTTACGCCATTTTTTACGTCCATGGCAGATAACACAATATTTTGCGGCAACAGCATAGGTACCTCATCATTACATTCAATGATATAGGCATCAATAAAACCAGTTGAAACCGTAATAAGATGCTGTAGCTCTTGTTGGTCCATATTACCGATCAAAGATGTATTTACACTACCTTTCATGATTTGACCTCACTTTCAAATGCTACAAGTAAAGCATCAATATTTTCTAGTAACTCTTCTTCTTGGAACGGTTTACCCATATATTGACTTACACCTAACGAGAATGCCCGTTCACGATGTTTTTCGCCTGTTCTGGATGTAATCATAATAATTGGCATGTATTGATGCATATCATGATGTCGTACGAGATTAAGTACTTCGAAACCATCCATACGTGGCATTTCAATATCAAGCAGCATCAAATCCGGCTTAATATTTTCTAGCTGTTCTATGGCATCAACGCCATCTTTAGCCGTAACAACATCGTAGCCTTGGCGTTCAAGTAATCGAGACGTTACCTTACGTACAGTTACGGAGTCATCGACAATCATAACGAGACGGCGCTCGTCTGATTCACGTTGTCTATATACTGCTTCACTAAGCTGTTTATGACGCGGTGTAGACTGAATTTGTCGCGCAATATTTTGCCCGTCTAAAATTAAACAAACCTGTCCATCACCTAAGATGGTCGCACCTGCAATTGCTCCAATGCTAGAGAACTGTTGACCAATTGGTTTCACTACAATTTGAGCTCGAGAACCAATTAACTGATCGACAAGTAACGCCACAGTTTGGCCATTGTTGGCTTTAATCATTAAGACAGGTAATGAATACATCATGCCATTTAGTCGTGGCATTGGTTGATTACCAACAAATTCTGAAAGATAACGTAATGGATAACGCTTATTTTCATATTCAAATAGTTCTTTAGGACTTTCAAAATACTGCTCTAAAGAAGCAGGCGAAACTCGAACAATTCGATCAATTTGAGCAAGTGGAATTGCAAATTGCTGATCTGCCACTTTTACCATTAAGGCATCACTTACAGCTACAGTAGTCGGTACACGTATCGTAAATGTTGTTCCCTTACCATAAACAGAGTCAACGCTAACATGTCCACCTAAAGCTTTAATATCGCTCTGTACGACATCAAGACCAACACCACGTCCAGAAATCTGAGTAATCTGTTCTGCGGTACTTAAACCTGGATGGAAAATTAGCTGTAGAATATCTTGCTCTTCTAAATCTTGTTCTGGCTTGATCAGACCAGCAAGCAGTGCTTTTTGGCGGACTTTTTCTACATCAATACCTTGTCCATCATCGCTAAAGACAACAACAACGTCTGTTCCTTGACGCTGAATGTTCAGTTCAATACGCCCTGCTTCCGGTTTATTCACCTTTTGGCGCTGTGCTCGGTCTTCTAGACCATGGTCAATTGCATTTCTGAGCATATGCTCGAGTGGTGTCACTAAGCGTTCTAAAATGTTACGGTCTAACTCACCTTCGGTATTATTTACGAAAAGCTCAGCAGGTCTATTCAAGGCTGTGGATGTTTGACGCACAATCCGCTGCAAACGCGGTAACAAACGTGAAAATGGAACCAATCGTGTTCGCATCAAGCCTTCTTGAATTTCTGCCTGAATACGCGACTGTTGTAAAAGTAAACTTTCTGTATCTCTGATCTTGTGAGATAACGTATTTTTAAAGTCGACCAAGTCCGATGCAGATTCAGCAAGAGATTTCGATAACTGGTTTAAAGATGAATATTGGTCCATCTCTAAAGGGTCAAAGTCGGTATAGCGAGAATGCTCAATACCGTGTTTAGCAATAATTTGTGTTTCTAACTCGCCTTCCATTCGTCGTAACTGATCGGCCAGTCGTTGAATAGCCAATTCCATTTCAACCAATGTATGACCGAACTGACTCAAGTCCATTTCAATTCGTGAACGGTTAATCGAGTTCTCACCAGACAAGTCAATCATCTTCTCGATCAAGTCTGCTGAAACACGGATCATTTCATTGTTCTGATCCAGACGTTCTGTTTGCTCCCATGCGCCCATCATTGGTGGTGGTTCTGTACCATCACCTTGTATGAAGGTCATCACAGGTTCTGAGCTAAACAAATCAGTTTTCGTTAACTTAGCCGGAATTTGGATATTCGTTTCAAAGAATTGAATATTTTCTAAACTTTGTTGTAATCCATCGAAATGCTGATAGTTATGCTTGAAAATAGCATCTTTTAGCCATGCAATTGCACTTTCGAGCAAATGGTCATAAATATTCGAGTTGAAGTGATGTAACGCAAATTGTTCGAATGTATTTTCGAGTTGATAGGCAATCGCGTAGACGGCTTCTAAACCGACCATTCGTGCACCACCCTTCAAACTGTGCACAGCTCTTTGTAATTGAAGCAAGATACTTCGGTTTGTACGCTGCTCAAACCATTGTTTCAATAGCCCATCAGCCATTTCTAACAATTCAGCAGCTTCTTCTAGGAATGTCTGCTCAACAACAGCCGTAATATCCTGTTCTTCAACTACCGCTTCATTCTCTTGTGATGTAACGGATGTTATTGCTTCAACTGGCGTAGCTAACTCAGTAACAACGTTATCAAATACCATCTGATCATCATGAACTTCTAATTCTGTAAGAACAGGCTCAATTTCTGCCGGTACTTCATCGATTAATACTTCAGATATCAGCTCTTGTTCAGAGAAGATCTCACTTTCACTATCAAATATTTCAACCACTGGTACAGGTTGGAAGTTAGAGGTTTGACCTGCTCGTTTTAACGCATTAATTGTGTAAGGAGCTGCATAATCTAATTGTTGTTCACGCATGATTTGCAGACGGTCAGCCAAGTCATCTTGTACTAAACGAATAAAATCAATTAAAGGTGAAGTTGCAACTAACTGCTTTTGAATTAAACGCTCATATATGCTTTCTAATTCATGGGTAATCGAACCTAGATAAGTCGCCTGAACCATATTTGCTCCACCTTTCAAGGTATGCAAATAGCGCATTAGATTATTCAGGGCTGCAAAGTTTTCTTGCTCACCTACCCAAATATTGAGATCGGTATCAATTCCCTCAAGTAGCTCATCAGCCTCTTCAAGAAAGATATCTAAAAGGTCAGGATCAAAGTTTTGATTTACCTGTGTAGAAGAAATATATTGGCGATCTTGCTGTACACTCTGGCTTAATACTGCCCAGTCTGCAGAGTCTGATAAATTCTCTACCGTAACAGCAGCTTCTGGCTCTGGTTCGATATTAAATAGTGGCTCAACAGAAGTAGGATCTTGCTGAGACAGGTCATTGTGTACGCTCGGAGTATGTAGGGTATAAAGTTTTAATTCTTCTAGAATACTTTGATGTTGCTTAACAATACCAACTCGCTGACCAGCAGCCAAGGCATCGAACAATTGAATAAGCTGTTGATGCGCTTTTTGATAAATTTCAAATATATAGTCTGATTGCAATAATAGAGGTTTATCAAGTAATACATCATAACTTTCTTTCAATTGACTGGTATATTCATGTAAACCCAGCATTGCTTGAGAATGTGTATGTTGTAACAGTAGATCAGCTTGTTCACTTAGACGTTCAAGATAATCTGGAAACTCATTACGAATGCCTTTCTCAAAATCTAATTCTGCATCTAATAATTCAGAAACATCTAACAACAACAGTTGTGATACCAAACCATGAGAAGGTGTTAATGGATCTGTTCGGTCACCATGTTGCTCAACGTAAGCATCCCATGATTGATTAAACTGCTGCAATCTCGCTTCAAGCTTTTCATTTGAACTATGTTTAGATAGAAGCTCTAAGCTATCTCTAATAAACTCACGATATTCTTGTAATAATAAAATTTCATCTGAATTAGAAGAAAGTTCTTCTTGCAACAGTATTTTAAATAAGTGCTCAACTTTGGTACTGGCTTCAAAAATTGTTTCGACCTGCGCCATCGCAGAACTGCCACGCAAAGTATGTAGCGCGCGTATTAAGGCATTATAACTATCATACTGATGCAGCTCTTGATTTAAGAACTGATGAATTGTAGTTAAATGCTCCTCTGCCTCTTCCATAAACAAGGTCAAAGTTTCATCTAGATTTATTGCAATTTCAGTATCTAAATCTTCAACAATTGGCTCAGCCAATGAGTTTTGCTCAATATAGTCTAGCTCAAGCCCAGTTATTGTTTCGGCAGTAAGCGTATTTGAAAGCTGTAAAAGCTCTTCTAAAGCAGGTTCTAAACTTTGCTGTTGTTGTAGTTGCTGGCCTAATAAAATAAGCGGTCGAAAATCTACTGCATGTGCTCTTTTTTGCTTAAAGTTATCTACTAATTTAAGAAAATAGAACTTAAATACTAATTGAACATAGCTCTGGATTGCTGGAGTCAATTTAAGGGTTTGATTGATTACGCGATTAAGCGTGTCTTCAACTGTCCAAGCAAGCTCAGCTGAAGATTTAGCACCGATCATTCTTCCAGAACCTTTTAAAGTGTGGAAATGGCGGCGAATTTCAGTGAGCGTAGCAGTATTCTCAGACTGCATCCATTCATTTAATAATGGTTGCAAATCAACAAAAATTTCTTCAATTTCTTCAACGAAAATTTCAAGAAACTCAGCATCTTGTTCAGAATAGCTATCTTCAGGTAGCGTCATTGCTTCAGTTAAAGTTTTTAATATTTCTTTCATAGCAAAGGCTTCTTTTGCTTACCCCCTGAATGGGGAAAACTACAGAGTCAACACCAGAAAAATAGCTATTTCCCCAATATTTGTCTGGCGCTGCTCATACTTTTAAAAGAATAGCTATTATGAGAATAGCTATTCTCATCCCCCAATTTAGTCAGGTAATTTAAAGTCCGTTACTGACTCACGTAATGACTCCGACATATTTGCCAATTCAGATACAGAACGAGCAGTATCGAAGGTTGCCGTTGTTGTTTGTGAAGTAATTTCTTGTACAACAGTCATGGTTGCAGCAATGTGACTCGCAGAAGCTGATTGAAGTTTTGCTGCATCAGAAATGCTCGCAATTAAGTTTGCCAAGTCACCCGATACTTTTTGAATTTCATCAAGCGCAATACCCGCATCTTTCGCTAAGTTAGCACCACGTACAACCTCTGTTGTCGTTTGTTCCATTGAAATAACGGCTTCGTTGGTATCCGTTTGAATCGTTTTAACAAGCGTTTCAATCTGTTTAGTTGCCGAAGCTGAACGTTCTGCAAGACGTTGGACTTCGTCAGCAACCACGGCAAAACCACGACCTGCTTCACCGGCCATAGATGCTTGAATTGCTGCATTTAAGGCTAGAATGTTTGTTTGGTCTGCAATATCGTTAATGAGCGATACGATGTTACCAATTTCTTGTGAAGACTCACCCAAACGCTTAATACGTTTCGAGGTTTCCTGAATCTGTTCACGAATGGTATCCATACCCTCAATAGAACGGTTTACAACTTGTGCACCATTAGATGCAATATATACCGAACGTTGTGCTACTTGAGCAGATTCAGAGGCGTTGGCAGATACTTGGTCAATCGACAATGCCATTTCGTTCATTGCAGTTGATGCACCGGCAATTTCTTGTGCTTGGTGCTCAGATGCCTCTGCTAACTGGTTAGTAATATTTTGAGTATCTTGCGTATAACGTGCAACTTCCTGAGAAGTTTCATGGATTCGTGATACTAAGTCACGTAACTGGTCAATCGCAAAGTTAATCGAGTCGGCAATCGCACCAGTAAAGTCTTCAGATACCGTTGCATATGAACGTAAGTCACCATCTGCAAGATCGGCAATTTCATCAAGTAAACGTAAAATCGCATTCTGGTTACGATCATATTCTTCTTGTAATGTAGCTACACGTTGTTTATCTGCTTTACTACGAAGTGATAAAAGCTTTAAAACAGAAGTAATTAAGCCAAGAAGTGATAATGTCAGTACAGCAACTAACGCAAAAGCCTTCCAGCCATATTGGGTTTGCTCTGAAAGATCACCTAAAGCAGTTAACATTGCATCAGATTGAGAGAAGATCTCACTTGATGATTGACGTACGTTTACGATCTGGTTTGTATGCTTGAGGACAAAAGTTGCAGCAGATTTTAAAACTTTATCATATTCAGTTTTGATACCTTCCAAAGATTCACGCACTTCAGGAGATTCAACTTTAGCTACCCCCAACTCCGCATTTCCATTTAGCTGTGCATCTAAGTACACACCAAAAGTCTCAATATCAACACTAAAGTCATGCGCTGAGTTTTCAGAGTTCTCTGTACCAACGAAAACCGAGTTAATAGATCGTAAAATACGTTCCGCAATAAATACTTGGTTTTTAGCAATTACGACCTGATTACTTGATACTTTTTCGCGGACCATCTTATCAACCATCAAGTTATATTCAGCTTGAATCTCAGGAATAGAATCACTAATCGAGATATTCATATTATATAACTGGTTAATTACGTCCTGTTGTGATGAGATTAAATCAATGTCATAAGACAAAGATTTCCACAGAGTCGCTACTTTTTTATATTCTTTTGAAGATGTACCATAAATATTTTCGACATTTTTTATATTTTTGGCAAAAGTTTGACGCGATTCAACCAAGTCTTTCATGGCTTGAGGTGAACCAGAAGCGGTCGCTTCTGTAGCCTGTCTAGAAATCGTTTGTGATAGTAAACGTAACTCACCCATACTACGTGTTAATTCGTTATGTCGAGGTACACTATAAAACAAGTAAGCAAGCGAAGTTGAAGCTAATACTAAACATAACAACGCTACATAAAGGATAGGCTTGGACTTTTTACTTTCCCCAAATAAACTGGCGTATTGCTCAATTTGTGACTGAATTTTCGCAATAAAGTTGACACTCGATTTTTCGTTTACACTACGATTGCCACTTTTCTTTTTAAGTTTAAAGCCCATACAGCTTCTCCCCAGAAAAATACACTGTGTATTAACAGCATAAAAATTAGTTTATAAATTTTGTCGATGCATTCATGTAATGTGGGTTTTGCAATAATCGACTAAATAAAAAAACATGCCAATGCTGATTGTGTTGGTGAAAATACCCTTGGCAATATTCTTTTAAATTTTCCTCCAAGTTTGAACTTTGAGAAAAAAAGCTTTTCTTATTAAAGTGTTGAATCCCCAAGACCTGATCAACAACCAATCCCACATATTGGTCTTGATGGCTAATACATAACACTTTTTGGGCAGCCGAAAATGAACTTCGTTGCCCTGAAATAAAATGTGCCAAGTCAGAAACTGAAAGTAATCTTCCCCGAATATTTGCCAGTCCCTTTACCCAACTTTGGGTATTTGGAACAGGTGTATATTTTGGTGGATAGATAACCTCTGACACTTCCCCAAGTGGTGCGACGAAGTATTGCCCTCTCATTTCAAAAGCAATTCCTGACCATCGCTCTGCTTCATTTTGGACTGAAGCGTAATTCTTATTACCCCGTTTAGACAAACGAAGTAACTCAATAAATCCGTTCGCGGCCATACTCGATCCTATAAGACGGGTGTAGACCCGCCATTTATGTTTTTATGGATGGATGAGTTAATTTAGAAATTGTTTAATTACATCGATCAGTTGCTTTTCTTCAATAGGCTTAATCAAGTAATCGAGAGCACCCTGACGTTTACCCCATACTCGGTCAGTTGCCTGATCTTTAGTACTCACAATAACAACTGGAATATGCTTAGTGTCTTCATCACGGGTAATCTGGCGTGTTGCCTGAAAGCCATTTACACCTGGCATTACAACATCCATTAACACTAAGTCAGGCTGTTCTGCTTTTGCCAAAGTTACACCATCTGCACCATTAGATGCTTCAATTACATCGTAACCGTGCTTAGTTAGAATTTCTCTAAAACGATAAGTTTCTGTTGGTGAGTCATCAACAATAAGAATACGTGCCATTTCTTCTTTGCCCTTAAATTACTTAATTATGAACTTACATGATTACGAATCGCATTTAACAATTCATCTTTGCTAAATGGTTTCGTCAAGTATTCATCTGAACCTACCACACGCCCTTTTGCCTGATCAAATAGACCATCTTTACTAGAGAGCATGATAACGGGAATGTTCTGATAATTTTGAGAGTTCTTAATCAGAGCACAAGTTTGATAACCGTCTAAACGAGGCATCATGATATCTACAAAAACGATATCCGGATTCGCTTCAGCAATTTTAGATAAAGCTTCAAATCCATCGACAGCAGTAATCACTTCACAACCTTCACGTTGCAATAATGTTTCTGCTGTACGGCGAATAGTTTTTGAGTCATCAATAACCATTACTTTCAGATTTTGGAACGCATCTTCCATTTAATCTTCCATCCCCATAACATAAAATATAAATGCAATTTAACTTAAATTTGTTTTTACAGATTTATACGCATTTTTAACATATCTATACTTCTATTTTCAATGAAAGGTTTTTGTCTACTTTCTCATTTATAAACAATAACTTTTAACCTCATCACACTTTCGAAAAAATTATCATTTTTTTTAGAATGTCGTTATTTTTATTCAGTTAAATAATAACTAATATATTTAAGATTAATTATTTAAAAATAAGCGGTTTAGCTTTCTTTTTTGGGGAATTTTATGAATAAGCGGATGAAATATGCCTTTTATAGGACCTGCTTGTCTGTTTTTATAAGCATTGCTTCTTGCGGAGCCCTGTTTTTCTCATCCCCAACTTTAGCTACAAATGGTGCTCCTAAAGCTGTTTGGTATCGCTATTACGACCAGCATGGGATTGCTAATATTAGTACATCTGTAACCCCCGCTCATATTCGCTATGGATATGAGGCACTTGATCAAAATATGCAGGTCATTAAAAGAAATCATCCCTATAATTCTGAAGCTGATCTAAATCAATCTTCACAACGTGCATTATCTGCTCGATATAGGGAAGAAGATAACAAGTTAAAAAAAGCATATAGCAATAGTAAAACTGCGTTGATTAAAAGAGACCAAGCTTTATTGGCAATCAAAAAACAAATGAATTATCAGCAGGAACAACTGAGCCAATTACAACAAGACAAAATTTTATTTAAACGTCAGGAAATGGAATATTTTCGTAAAGGTGAAAAGGTTCCTGAAAGGCATAAAACCCTAATTGAAAACAATTTAATGAATATTAATAAGGTTAAACAAACACTTGAAATACTTTCAAAAAACTATAATCGCACCAATAAAGACTATGAAAATATTATCGAACGTTTAAAAAAGCTTGAATAAGCGCACAGCTTTATCAAGAATAAGGGCAAAATAAAATTTGAATTACAGGATGATGCTGTATGCGCACAACGCATCTTACCCCTTCTACTTTTTTTAAATTAAGCTTAATTAGCCTGAGTTTGATTTTAGCTGCATGTCATCAGCAAGAAGCACCAAAAACCACAGCATCTGAACCAAAAAAAATTGAACTGATTCCTCAAGATTTAATTACTGTAAAAGAAGGTTCGCTTGCTGCTCAGACTGCCTTTACAGGAACTATTCGTGCGGTACAACAAAGCTCTATTCAAGCTCAAGTCAGTGCGACAGCAACATCTGTTAATGCAAATGTGGGACAAAAAGTACAAAAAAGCCAAGTTTTAGTCAGATTAAACAATCAAGATAATGCTGCACGTTTAGCTCAAGCTGAAGCAAATCTGGCTTCAGCTCAGGCACAAGCAGAACTGGCACGTAATTTGATGAACCGAAAACAAAGACTACTTAATCAAGGCTTTATTGCCCGTGTAGAGTTTGAACAGAGTCAGGTAGATTATAAGGGTCAACTTGAAAGTGTTAGAGCTCAGCAAGCCAATGTTGATATTGCTAAAAAGGCTGATCGAGATGGTATTATTACTAGCCCGATTTCAGGTGTCATTACTAAACGACAAGTTGAACCGGGACAAACTGTTTCGATTGGACAAACGCTCTTTGAAATCGTTAATCCTAATCAATTAGAAATACAGGCAAAGTTGCCTATTGAGCAACAATCTGCACTAAAAGTCGGCAGCTCTATTCAATATCAGATTCAGGGTAATTCAAAACAATTACATGCCATACTGACTCGGGTCTCACCTGTAGCGGATCAAGATAGTCGACAAATTGAATTCTTTGCGAGTCCTAAAGAAGCAATTGATTCACTCAGTATCGGCGCTTTTATTAATGGCATTATTTTGCAAAATGATCGCAATCAAGGACAAACTATTCCTTTAGATAGTATTCAAAACCTGCAACAAGATCCTTTCGTATGGGTGATACGCAATCAAACCATTCAAAAGGTCAAAATTCGGGTAGTTGAGCAGCGTTACAACGAAAATATTGCTTTGGTACAAGGTCTACAAAGCACAGATCAGGTAAGTCGTATCCAGTTTGACGATTCCGATATCAATAAAAAAGTGACGCTTACAGCCGAAAAAAATAAATAAGGTAGCAAATAGCTTATGTGGTTTACCCGAATCAGTGTGAAGTATCCCGTTTTTACCATTATGATGATGCTGTGCTTAATGGTACTCGGGTTAGCCTCTTGGAAGCGCATGACCGTTGAAGAGTTTCCTAATGTAGATTTCCCATTTGTAGTGGTTACTACGCAATATGCTGGTGCTTCACCTGAAGCGGTTGAGTCTGATATTACAAAAAAACTCGAAGATCAAATCAATACAATTTCAGGCATTAAACAAATTACTTCACGTTCAAGTGAAGGGTCTTCGATGGTGATTGCAGAGTTTAATCTTGATACCTCTTCAGCAATTGCAGCACAAGATGTGCGCGACAAAATTGCTCCTGTTGTCGCTCAATTTCGTGATGAAATTGATACGCCGATTGTGCAACGCTAC
>NZ_JEYB01000069.1:0-15695 GCF_000582255.1 Acinetobacter sp. 1566109
ACAGAAAATAGACCATCGGAAACCTGGCGAGAGCCAGGTTTTTTTATTGCAAAATATTGATATACATTGCCATTAATCAGGTTTATGTTAGCATGCGCCAAGCACTGATTGACCTAGTTAAAGCCGCATGTCTCCTAGTCCACAATATAAATTTTTACGCCAAGCTCCTCGAGATGGTCTTAGTACTGCCATGCAACCATCGCGCTGGCAGCAACTTCATATTGACCCGTGGTTATGCCTATTTTTATTTCTAAATGCCCTATTAGGTTTAACGGTACTATATAGTGCATCTGCACAAGATGTAGGCTTAGTCAGTAAACAAGCCATGAGTTTTGGTATTGGCTTTTTAGTCATGATTAGTCTGGCTCAAATTCCCCCTAAGGTTTATCAAGCTTTTTCACCTTACTTTTATTTATTTGCACTATTTTCCTTAATTGGAGTTATGGTCTTTGGTGAAGTCCGCATGGGGGCTAAACGCTGGATCGATATTCCCGGTTTCGGGAGCGTGCAACCCAGTGAGTTCATGAAAATTGGCATGCCAATGATGATTTCATGGTTTTTAGCACGCAAACCACTTCCTCCAAGCTTTTCTCAAGTTGTTTTATCATTAATGTTAATTGGTGTTCCTTTCTTACTGATTGCAGAACAACCTGACTTAGGAACATCCCTACTCGTATTAGCAAGTGGTATTTTCGTACTATTTTTAAGTGGGTTATCTTGGCGCATGATCGGTGCCGCAGCAGCTTGTGCAGCTATTGTTATTCCAATTGCCTGGGAATTTCTTTTACACGACTATCAGCGTCAACGGGTTCTAACGCTACTTGACCCAGAAGCAGATGCATTAGGAACAGGATGGAATATTATTCAGTCCAAAACAGCTATTGGTTCTGGTGGTTTCTCAGGTAAAGGCTTTCTTGAAGGTACACAATCACATTTACACTTTTTACCCGAAGGCCATACTGACTTTATTATTGCGGCTTATTCCGAAGAATTTGGCCTAATTGGCGTACTTATATTAGTTATTCTTTATTCAGCTATTATTTTTAGAACATTTCAGATTGGTTTACAGAGCTTTCATAACTACGGTCGTTTAGTTGCTGGTGCCTTTGGTTTGTCTTTTTTTGTTTATGTATTTGTAAACGCAGGAATGGTCAGTGGTATTTTACCTGTAGTGGGTGTTCCTTTACCTTTTATGAGTTATGGCGGTACCGCTATTATTACTTTAATGGCCACTTTTGGTTTAGTCATGTCTATTCATACACATCGATAATTTGGAATTTTAAAAAGATATGTTGTCTCAATTTATTAATAAAACTTTAAAAGCGCTTGCCTTGTGTACCGGCCTAGTGAGCACAAGTCATTTTGCTCAAGCCAATGATTTTGTAAATGATCCTAATTATTTAAATTTTAAACAAAAAGCCATGAATACTTATGGTTTAAGTAGTGTACAAGTAGATGCCGCGATGAGCGGTGCAAAAAATTTACCAAACATTATAAATATTATGACTCGTCCAGGAGAAAGTAAGCCTTGGTACGATTATCGCTCTATGTTTTTAGTTGAAGGTACTATTCAACGTGGTGTCCGGTTTAAAAATCAATATGCAGATGCGCTTAACCGAGCTGAACAGCAATTTGGTGTCTCTCAAGCTGTTATTTTGGGTATTTTAGGTGTTGAGACTGGATATGGGGCAAATAAAGGTTCTTTTATTACTCGTGACGCACTTGCAACATTAGCATTTGGTTACCCTCGCCGCGCTGATTATTTTAGTGATGAGTTAGCTGCTCTGATTGCATGGACTTACAAAGAAGGCTATCCAACCAATAGTATTGTTGGCTCTTATGCTGGAGCAATTGGCTATCCACAGTTTATGCCAAGTAATATCAGTAAGTATGGAGTAGATTTTGATGGTAATGGTCATATCGATCTTCGTAACTCTGCGGAAGATGCGATTGGTTCAATTGCAAATTACCTAGCAAAGCAAGGTTGGCAACGTGATCAGCCAATTGGTTTTATGGCTCGTTATGTAGGCTCAAATCCAGAAAGTATTATTGCTAAAGATCTCACTCAACCTACTCCGTATGGTGTGCTCAAAAATCAGGGAATTTCTCCATTAAACCCATTAGTTAAAATTGATGACTTAGATATGGTAAATGTTATTCAATTACAAGACTATAACGGTCCAATTTACTATTTAACCTATCCAAATTTTCAGGTAATTACGACCTATAACAAAAGTCGAATGTATGCGACTGCTGTATGGTTATTAGGCACAGAGGTAGCTAGCCGATAGGCTAGCTTTTTGATGAGTTTATGTAAAAGTCAATAAATATTTTTGTTAAATCGATCACAATACATACATTTTAAATACCTTGTTACATATTTGGTTATTTTTTAACCTAAAACTGTAAGTTTTTGCCCTTTTTGTAACTATTTCTCGTTAAAGACTAGACACTCTCCGTAAGCGATGAATATTATCCACCCCAATCAAGCAATTGCAAAAGTGAATAATTAGGCATGTTCACTTCAATTTTTAGCCTGTTGGCTAAAAGAAAAAGAGCATGTTCTCAGGAGTTTATATAAATGCAGTTATCGCTGAAATACATTCTTGCACTGACGGCTAGTTTAAGCATGGCCCCACTGCACGCTGAAATGATGCAATCATCATCATTAAACAGTGATGTAGATGGTCCAAATGCTAATTTAGCTGCACGTGTATTGAGTAAAGATACTCAAAGCTTTAATTCTCGTTTTTCTAACATTAACAGTCTTTCAATCACTGAACGTTCTGGCGATCAAATTCGTCGTCAGGCTATCGCAGCTAAAATTGAAATCCCTGAAGATGAGCCTTCAGTGATTGAAAAACTTAACACAGTAGCTTCAAATACTGTTCGTAAGTTTAGCCAAACTGGTATGGCATCTTGGTATGGTCGTCAATTTCATGGCCGTAAAACTGCAAGTGGTGAAACATTCGATATGAATGCACTTACTGCTGCTCACCGTAGTCTGCCATTGAACTGTTATATCCGTGTTACAAATAAAGACAATGGTAAAAGTGTGGTAGTAAAAGTAAACGACCGTGGTCCATTCCATGCAAATCGTGTACTTGATTTATCATACGGTGCTGCAAAACGTCTTGGTATTACCAATGCTGGTACTGCAAAAGTAAGTATTGAACGTGTAGACGGTCCTACTTCATAAGCGATTACTCCTAGAGTTCATGGAAAAGCCACAAATTAATTTGTGGCTTTTTAATTTTTAGACCCAAAAATATAAAAATCATGCTAAAAATTTTGTTTTTTTACTCATTTTTTAATTACAAAATTGATTATTTTTTAACCCAAAAACACATCATTTTATTACTCATCCATTTTTGCTTATATTTTTTGATTAGAGCCATTTTAAAAAAATTCCGCTACCCTAGTACCACCTTAGTCCAAAAAAAGCTGTTTATAGGGTTTTAAAGCAAGTTGAGTTGAGCTTTTTTCTATTATTTTCCAACTTTTCATAAAAAAGTGGTTTTTATAAGGATTTTCCCACTTCAAAATCCAAAAATAAATAGCCTGATTTTTTAATCCAACTGTGCTGCCTTTTAAGATTGTTTTTTAATTTTTTCCACCCTGCTTTTTCCAGATGATCAGTCCTTAATTTTTAAGGTCACATGAATATACGATAAGGAAGATTTGCAACTTTTCTTGTCTACTCACATAACCACAGGCTAAAATATAGGCATAAAAAGAATGATTCAAAATTAGACATGGAGAAAAAGGTCTATGAAATCTATTGCTGAATGGTTTGATGAATACAGTGAAAGCCATCAAAATCCAACGAATAAGAAAATTCATTGGGTATGCGTCCCAGCTATTTTATTTTCTATTATCGGAATCATTGCCCACTTTAGCGCCTTACTCACTGCTTTACTCATTGTACTGACTCTAATTTTCTATGCTCGACTCGATCTTGTACTTGCAGTAGCAATGGCTGCGCTTCTAGTTGTAATGGCTTGGCTTATTTATGTCTTACCTGTAGGGGTGGGATTTTATATTGCTCTTTTTGTCATTGCTTGGATTGGACAATTTTACGGACATAAAGTTGAAGGTAAAAAACCTTCTTTCTTTAAAGATTTACAATTTCTATTGATTGGCCCAGTTTGGTGTATGGATGCCTATCTTGGAAAAATATTGCCAAAGTGGAAAAGTCGGCAGAACAAATTGATTACTCAATAATTTTTAAAAAGCTGAATCTTTTAGATTCAGCTTAAATTTACTGATTTATTAGAAAATTTATAAAATAGAAAAATGCTAGACTGAGTAGCACACTTGATAAGACTTTTTTTAAATAAAAAGCAATTACAATACAAAATATTGTCGCATATAAATATGGATTATCTAAAAGACCTCTTAGTTCATTTCCTTCAAAAAAAATTACTGGTATACAAATAGCAGTTAATAAGCAAGGCGCTGAATAGTTCAGCATTTTATTCATCAATACCGGTAATTCTACTTTTACACTGGGTTCCAAAAAATAATAACGATTAAAAAATACAATAGCCGCTAATCCTAAAATCATGAGCCATGACATCTTATTTTTCTCCTGTTCTATTTTCTGCAACAACCGCAATTAGCATTCCCAATAAACCAGAAATCAGAATGGCGCCTTCAACATGAAAAAGTTTGAGAATAAAACCACTAAAACAAGTTGTTAAAACTCCGGCTATGACAGGCTTTTCCTTACACATAGGGATAATCATGGCCACAAAAATAGCAATAATCGAAAAATCTAACTGGTAGGACAATAAATCTGGAATCGCCGTAGCCAATAAAATTCCAACTAGACTAAAAATCACCCAGAATAAATAAAAACATATACCCGCCCCCAATAAATAATGAGGATGCCTTTTTTCGTTCGGAGCACTTAAGGCAAACAATTCATCTGTTAGTAAAAAACCTAAACTTAATCGTTTGGGCAAAGACAAAATAGAAATATCATTTCTTAAAGTTAATGCATAAATAAAATGTTGAGCAGTAAGAAAGAAAATCGTGATATAGATTGTTAATAATGAAGCACCCTCCATCATCATACTCAAACTGACCAATTGTGCAGCTCCAGCAAACACAATCCCTGACATTGCCAATGCTTTATAAAATGATAAACCTGCATGAATTGCCATTGAACCAGCCAAAATAGCCCACGGAATAACCGAAATAGACAATGGCAGTATATCCACCGCCCCTCGTAAAAAAAGATACGGAGGTCGGCTTTTAGAAAATCTAATAGATTGATTTAAAGGAGTATTCATCTCTAGACATCTATAATATTAAATATTTATAGATTTTCTTCTATGCAGGTTAACTTCTCTTGAACAAAATTGCGTTTAGAAATAAAAATAAATTTTAGAGATTAAGACTTGCTACATACTGGGTAGGTGTAACACCCATGGCCTTTTTAAAATGACGGTTAAAATGACTTTGATCAGAAAATCCACATTGCTGTGCAACCATCACAATTTGATCACCTTGCTTTAACAACTGTCTCGCTTTTTGCAAACGTGCCTGCACTAACCACGCATGAGGTGGCAAACCCACATGTTTTTTAAATTGTCTTAAAAAATGCCAAGCACTTAATCCGGCCATGTCAGCCAATTCCTGCAAAGAAAAATTCTTTTCAGGCATATCTGCCAACAAATCTTTAACTTTTAATATTTTCGAATAAGCTTCTGGTAATTCACAAAAGGTGTGTCGAGATTTACCGTGGCGCATCATTAAACATGCTAATGTGGATAGATACATGGTTTCTTTAAGCAAAAAATTGTCTTTTTGTTCTAATAAATCAAATAATAAACAAAGTTGTTGAGACAAACCCAAGTCCTGAATAACTGCTTGTGGAAACCAAGGTGCCCCATGGCCTTGCTCAAAAAAATCTTGGCTTACTTCAGCAAGCATTTCGGGTGTAGGATAGATTGCACGGTAACGCCAGCCCGATTCAACAGCAGATGAGCCTGTGTGAATTTCATCTGCATTCACCAAAATAATGTCGCCTTTAGGAGCGACATGTAATTGACCCGTCCTAAAAAAAGACTGTGCACCTTCTTCAATAACACCAATACAATATCCCTCATGGGTATGCTTTGAAAATTGCGTTTGATGGTAATGTGCTTTTAATAATTCTAAACCGCCCAACTCTCGCAAATGCAAGTAGTCAGCCTGTTCCCGGTGCATATATACATCTCATCTATTTATCTAAAAAAAACATAGCATGTTTTAAAAAGATGCATAGAACAAAATTGCTGTTAGATAGAAATGTATACTCTATTTCTATTGGTAAATATGTCCATTATGTTTCAACCAACCATTTTCATGGCGGTTTTGTGGGTCATGATGCGTCCAATGCAATACACCACCTTTTTCGTTATATTCATACTCACCGTTAAATTCGACAATATCCCCTTTATGTAAATCTTCAATTTTTGGTGCTAAATCAATATTATGAGCCACTAAGATTGAAAGACCATTTTTTAATACAAGAATAAATTTCTGATGTTTTGTCCCATCATTATCTTCTCTTAAAATTGCTTTTACTCGACCACTTCCCTGCACTTGAACATTACTTTGTCTGCGGTCATAGGCAGCTTTTATAGTATCTATCCCATCATTTGAAAACGTAGTTTCAGTATACTGAGTGGCAGGACTTGATGATGGCGATTGATTTTTCTTATGCCCAGATAAATCCAGACCGAAATATGCAGCGATCAATAAAACAATAATGCCGCCAATACTCAAATTTTTTTTATTTGTCATCTTTATATTCCGATTTCAACAGGGATAAAAAAAGCCCCATAGGGGCTTTTTTTGAAGATACGAATTACTTCGCAGCAGCTTGAGCAGCAGCAACTTCTTCAGCAAAGCTAAGTTCAGCTTTTTTCTCGATACCTTCACCAACTTCGAAACGTACGAAGTTAGCAACAGTTGTACCAGTTGCTTTTAATACGTCAGCAACTTTTTTCTCGTTGTCGATAACGTACATTTGACGGTCAAGAGCAACTTCGTTTAAGTATTTCTCAACAGAACCAGTTACCATTTTCTCAACGATGTTCGCTGGCTTACCAGATTCTAACGCTTTCGCTTCAGCAATTTCTTTCTCTTTAGCGATAAGGTCAGCAGGAACTGCTTCAGCGCTTACTGCTACTGGGTTGAATGCAGCAACGTGCATTGCGATACCTTTACCAGTGTCAGCATCACCAGTGTAAGAAACTACAACACCGATTTTTAAACCGTGTTTATAGATAGCCAAGTTTTCGCCTTCAACGATTTTCGCGCGACGAACTTGGATGTTTTCACCGATTTTTTGAACAAGCGCAATACGAGCTTCTTCAACGGATTGGCCATCAGCCAATTTTAATTCAGCGATTTTAGCAGCATCAGTTTCGCCA
Organism: Acinetobacter sp. 1566109; assembly: GCF_000582255.1. Classification (NCBI taxonomy): domain Bacteria; kingdom Pseudomonadati; phylum Pseudomonadota; class Gammaproteobacteria; order Moraxellales; family Moraxellaceae; genus Acinetobacter; species Acinetobacter sp. 1566109. The sequence goes on from NZ_JEYB01000069.1 coordinate 7,428, forward strand.
GCAGCTAAAGCAGCAGCAGCAACTGCGTGTGCAAAGTTAGAGAAGTTTTCGTCTTTAGCAACGAAGTCAGTTTGACAGTTTACTTCAACTAAGATCGCTTTATTACCGTCTTGAACGATAGTGATTGCACCGTCAGCAGCAATGTTGCCAGCTTTTTTAGCAGCTTTAGCTTGACCAGATTTACGAAGGTTATCAATAGCAAGTTCGATGTCACCGTTCGCTTCTGTTAATGCTTTTTTGCATTCCATCATTGCAAGACCAGTACGGTCACGTAATTCTTTTACCATGCTTGCAGTAATTGCAGTCATGTTGATCTCCTAAAATCGGTAGAAAATAAATCTGTTCAACAAAAACGGCCCAAAGAAACTCTGGGCCGTTTGCACTCTCGACGCTTAATTTGCCACCATTACATGTCGCAAAAATGACAAGCCTGCGTCAAAACGCATTAAGCCTCAGAAGCGTCTTTCGCAGCGTCATCGCCTTTTGCTTGAGCGTTCGCTTGAGATTGAGCGTATTCTTTACCAGCAAGAATTGCATCAGCCATAGCTGAAGCATATAAAGTTACTGCACGGATCGCATCGTCGTTACCAGGAATAACGTAATCAACGTTATCTGGGTTAGAGTTTGTATCAACGATACCGATAACAGGAATACCTAAGTTCTTAGCTTCTTTAATTGCAATCGCTTCGTGATCAACGTCGATTACAAATAATGCGTCAGGTAAACCACCCATGTTTTTAACGCCGCCTAAAGAGCGCTCAAGTTTTTCCATCTCACGAGTACGTTCTAAAGCTTCACGTTTAGTAAGCTTAGCAAAAGTACCGTCTTGAGATTGAGTTTGAAGATCTTTTAAACGGTTGATAGATTGGCGAAGTGTTTTCCAGTTCGTCAACATACCACCTAACCAACGGTGGTCTACATATGGTTGACCAGCGCGTTGAGCTTGTTCACGGATGATGTTAGAAGCAGCACGTTTTGTACCAACGAACAAAACTTTGTTCTTTTTGCTTGCTAATTGGTTAGCGAAGTTCAAAGCATCATTTAACGCAGGAACAGTGTGCTCAAGGTTGATGATGTGAATTTTGTTGCGCGCGCCAAAAATGTATTGACGCATTTTTGGGTTCCAGAAACGAGTTTGGTGACCAAAGTGCGCACCTGCTTGAAGAAGGTCGCGCATGCTTACGTTGTAATCTGCCATTTTCTTTACCTTAAAAGTTGGGTTAGGCCTCCATATATCCGCATTCTCCACCTTTTTACGGGCACCCAGAGTAATGTGACGATATATGTGCGGATTTTTTACTCCACCTATCAAAATTCTTCGTAAAAGATATTCACGAAAAGCATTTGATAAAATGGGCGGCTATTTATACCATAGACGCTTGTAAATTACCAAAAGTTTTTAGAGATCATGAACAGTACTTATACAGCTCCACGTCGATTAATCAAAACTCCAGATGAAATTGAAAAAATGCGCATTGCAGGACGACTGGCGGCTGAAGTTCTAGAGATGATCAAGCCGTATATTAAGGCCGGTGTAAGCACCCTCGAACTTGATACGATTTGCCGTAATCATATTGAAAATGTACAACACGCTATTCCAGCCTGCGTAGGTTACGGCGGTGCTCCAGGACGCCCTGCTTTTCAACACTCTATCTGTACTTCGGTTAACCATGTTGTATGTCATGGTATTCCTTCTGAAAATAAAATCTTGAAAAACGGCGATATTCTTAATATTGATGTAACAGTGATCAAAGACGGTTATCACGGCGACACTAACATGATGTATATCGTGGGTGGTGAGACTTCTATTTTGGCAAACCGTTTATGTAAAGTTGCTCAAGAAGCAATGTATCGTGGAATGGCAACAGTTAGAGATGGTTCATATTTAGGTGATATTGGCCATGCCATCCAAAAATATGTCGAGTCAGAACGTTTTAGCGTAGTACGTGAATATTGTGGTCACGGTATCGGTACTGTCTTCCATGACGAACCTCAAGTATTGCACTATGGACAACCTGGTACAGGCATGCGTTTAGAAGCAGGTATGACTTTTACCATTGAACCTATGGTCAATGCGGGTGTTTGGCAGACTAAATTGCTTGGTGATAAATGGACTGTTGTAACTAAAGACCATAAACTTTCTGCTCAATATGAACATACTATTTTAGTGACTCAAACAGGGATTGAAGTGTTAACAGCTCGTCCTGAAGAAGACCTCTCACGTTTCAATTAATAGTTTAATCAGATTTAATAAAAGGCTACTTTATGTAGCCTTTTATTTTTTATTTTGTACTTTTTATTAATAAATCTTTCTAAATATAAACAAATATTTCAAAAACATTACAATTATTAATTTTTATTACACAATCATTTTGATAAAACGCGCTATGGTGGGCTCAATAAAAATCAGTAAACAAATGTCCGGACATGGAGTCCTTTATGATGAAAAAGTCATTATTTTGTATGACAGCTGCCTTTTTTGCTCTGCCTACAGTCACTTTCGCTGCTTCACCATATTTTAGTTTTAAAGATGGTGATGGTTTCAAGCGTTTTTCGGTTTCTGCTGGCTGGTTACATGCCATGCCACAAGGAAGCGCAAATCCAGTTAATATTAATACTAGTGTTGCAGAAGGAACTACTTCTAAAGTAGGTTCCGTATCAAAACAATCTGTTTTAAATGCGGCTGACCGAAGTTCCAATCCCCTCTTATACGATGCAATCAAAATTTTACCCACAGATACACTGCCTTCAATACTCACCGGAACAGCCACTGTAAATGGATTATCAAATTGGCAAAGTCAAGGTACGGGTTTAGAAGCAAAAGATGTGGACACATTAGGGATCATGGCGAATTATAATTTTACAGATAATCTATCTCTAGAAATTAAAGCCGGTGTCCCTCCTAAAGTTGATATTCAAGGTAAAGGTAATATTTATGCACCATTATCAGGTTCAGCAAATACCACTCTTGGCACGATAGGTTTAAAAGAAGATATTCATATCACCGATCTCACTCAAGGTGGTAAAGCTGCTACCGCACGTGCTTGGTTACCTGCTGTAGAACTACACTATCAATTTGGTAAATCTGGGGTAAATAAATTCCGTCCATATGTAGGTGCCGGGGTCATGTATGCCTATTTTAATGAATTAAAAATGAATTCAGGGATTGAGTCAGATTTAATTAAAGCAGGCCATATGATTCAAAATATTCATGATGGTCAAGCTGGAGCAGCTTTAGATGGCAAAACATCTTCAGCTAACCCTATTGTGAAGTTAGAGGCAACTGATACTTTCGCACCTATTGTTACTGTTGGTGCGACTTATGATTTCAATCCAAACTGGTTTGCTGTAGGTTCCGTTTCTTATTCGAAAATGAATAATGAAGCAAAAATTTATGTTACTGACCAAAACACTGGTAAAGAGCTTATCAAAGCAAACACCAAAATTGATATCGATCCACTAATTACATATGTTGGTGTAGGTTATCGTTTCTAATTTTTAAAAGCGTACAAGCTATAAAAGCTTTACTAAAGGCTTTTATAGCTTTTTTATTAAACAAATTAAAGCTGCTTCTTTTTAAACCAATATGCTAAAAAAATGAGCATTTCTTATTAAAAGAATCTCTCATCATTTTCCTATTTCTTCCTATTTTCTTAATTTTGTTTTAGTCATTAATTTTCTTAATTTCTAACTAATTTAATAAAATTAAAAACTAAAGTTTTCCTCTTAGTAAAAATTACTTTTTGGCACGTCCTTTGCTTTATTACAACATGATGAATCAATGGCGATTCAATGGATAAACCAAGACGGCCAATGACGTCCGCTCTGATCGGTATGCAAATAGACAATTCATTTTGTCATGCAAATTAAAATTTCGTTCAGTTCAGGGGGACGGCGTATGTCTTCAAATATCAATCTAGATGCAAAAAAAGCAACTGAGATTAAATTATTTAGTTTCTCAACTCCAGCCATGCGTGCGTTCCATATGTCTTGGCTCGCATTTTTTGTGTGTTTTTTCGCATGGTTTGCATGTGCTCCACTAATGCCTGTTATTAAAGGCGAATTTGGCTTAACAAAAGATCAAATTGCCAATATTAATATTGCCGCCGTCGCGATTACGATTTTAGTACGACTCGCTGTTGGGCCACTTTGCGATAAATATGGTCCACGAATTACCTATACAGCCCTACTCTTACTCGGCAGTATTCCGGTATTTGGTGTCGCTGCTGCTAACAGTTATGAATCTTTCCTATTCTTCCGCTTACTGATTGGTGCAATTGGCGCAAGCTTTGTCATTACGCAATATCATACAAGTATTATGTTTGCACCTAACGTTGTAGGTACAGCAAATGCAGCAGCAGCTGGTTGGGGCAATGCTGGTGGCGGTGCAACTCAAGCGTTAATGCCTTTATTACTCGGTGCAATTGTCATGTTTGGTGTCGAACAAACTATGGGTTGGCGGATTGCTCTCATCGTACCTGGTCTAATGATGGTGATTGTGGGAGTGCTTTACTGGAAACTAACTCAAGATTGCCCTCAAGGAAATTTTAAAGAAGTTCGCGCAGAAGGTATTGAAGTTGGCAGTGGTAAAAAAGGCGGTATGGCAATTTTAATGCAAGCTGCTCGTAACTATCGCGTCTGGATTTTATTTCTTGCTTATGGCGCATGCTTTGGTATCGAAATTTTTATCCATAACGTGGCAGCGATGTACTATGTTGATCAGTTCAAAATGGATTTAAAAACTGCGGGCTTAACGGCCGGAATATTTGGCCTTCTCGCATTATTCGCACGGGCATTGGGAGGCATTATTTCAGACAAAGTCGCACTTAAAAAAGGACTAGACGGACGCACTAAGGTACTGGTACTCATGATTTTAGGCGAAGGTTTATTTTTGATTCTTTTCTCTCAAATGAACGGCGTCACTCTCGCTATTCTTTCAATGACTATCTTTGCACTATTTACTCACATGGCCTGCGGCGCAACGTATGCATTGGTACCATTTATTGATCGCAATGCATTAGGCGGTGTTGCTGGAATTATTGGTGCAGGTGGTAATGCAGGCGCAGTAGCAGCTGGTTTCTTGTTAAAAGGTGTACTTGATGTTCAAACTTGTCTCTTTATTTTAGGTGGACTGGTTATGGTTGCAGGTTGTAGCGTAATTTTGATTCGCTTCACAACCGAGCATAAAGAAAAGGAAAAAGTACTTTTTGAACAAGCTCTACTTGAACGTAATTCCGCAGCTTAATTTTCATAATAAGCAGAAATTAAAATGATTTCTGCTTATTTACTTTTTATAGCGTCACATACCTCTTTCAAGCTTTTTAATTCTTCTTAAATATCTTTATAGATATATCGATATTATTCGATATATCTTTTACAATGATTCATCACATTCTTATAACTTTACACTCACAATGACTAAAACAAGCAACCAGTTTTCTCAATCACTCATTTATATGCTCATTGGTAGTGCCATTATTTTGGCTCTTTCATTAGGTGTTCGTCATGGTTTTGGACTCTATCTGGTCCCAATGAGTCATGATTTTGGTTGGGGTCAGCATGTTTTTAGTCTCGCAATTGCTATGCAAAACCTAATTTGGGGAGCTGTGCAGCCTTTTACCGGTGCAATCGCAGACAAATATGGTAGTAAAGTTGTGGTTGCTGTCGGCGGATTACTTTATGCGCTTGGTTTACTCTTAATGGCTTTTAGCTCAAGTGTACTCATTTTGAATTTGAGCCTAGGTCTTATTATTGGTTTAGCTTTATCAGCCACTTCATTCACAGTATTACTTAGCGCAGTAGGCCGAGCTGCTCCACCAGAAAAAAGAAGTATGGCAATGGGCATTGCCAGTGCAGCTGGTTCTTTTGGCCAATTTATTATGCTGCCTTCCACCCTTCTCTTACTTAAAACAGTGGGATGGTCGTCAGCTTTAATGGTAAGTGCGCTGTTAATCGCTCTTATCATTCCTCTAGCATGGATGTTAAAAGGGCCAAGCAACCAAGCCCCAAAAGCAATCGCTCAACCTCAGCTCACCTTTAAACAAGTACTAAATATTGCTAGAAAACATAAGCCGTTCTGGTGGTTAGCTTTAGGTTTTTTAGTGTGCGGATTCCAAGTTGTTTTCTTAGGTGTCCACCTACCAGGCTATTTAATCGATCACGGCTTTGATGCAGCCACAGGTACAGTATTTCTTGCTTTGGTCGGGTTGTTTAATATTGTGGGAACTTACGGTGCAGGTTGGTTGGGAGACCGTTTCTCGAAACCTAAATTATTAATGGCACTTTACGGAAGCCGTGGCATCGCAATCATTGCCTTTCTATTATTACCTTTAAGCACTTATACGGTCTATGCTTTTGGCATCATCATGGGACTTCTATGGCTCTCTACAGTTCCGCTTACAAACGGCATTGTGGCAAATATGTTTGGTGTTAAATATCTTTCAATGCTGAGCGGAATCGTGTTTTTCACCCATCAAGTTGGTTCTTTCTTTGGCGGTTGGCTTGGTGGTGTTAACCATGACTTAGCAGGTAATTACAATGCGATTTGGCTCTGCTCTATTGCATTGAGTATATTAGGGGTAATCGTACATTTCTTTGTAAATGAGGAGGCTGTTATTCATGACGCATAATGCCTTACTTTTGAAAACAATTATGACTTTCTTCATTGCCGCTCTTCTGGTTCTTTCTATCGTATTATGGAAGCAGACACCTGATTTATTTGAATATTTTAATCAAGCATTTTGTCCACACTAAATAGATGAGACACGGAAATCACTCTGCACATTGTCATAAAAATATAAAAATCGTATGGTCTAATGAAAATAAAAAAGCCCGCAAGTTTGCGGGCTTTTTTATGAAAAACTTATTTAAAATCAAAATAAACGATTCATACCATTAAGTGCAGCTACACGATATGCTTCAGCCATTGTTGGATAGTTAAACGTCGTTTCAACAAAATATTTCAAGGTATTATTTGGGCTGTGCATAACTGCCTGCCCAATGTGGATAATTTCGGCAGCATTATTACCAAAACAGTGAATACCTAAAACTTCTAAAGTGTCGCGGTGGAAAAGTATCTTCAACTCACCCACGGTATCACCCGTAATTTGTGCACGTGCTAAATGTCGGAAAGATGCCTGTCCCACTTCATATGGAATTTTCTCTTCCGTTAATTCCTGTTCATTCTTACCAATCGAAGAAATTTCAGGAATTGTATAGATACCTGTTGGAATATCACGCACTGGCTTCGCATCTTCACCACTCATGTTCGCACCAGCACAGCGTCCTTGGTCATAAGCAGCCGAAGCAAGTGAAGGCCAACCAATCACATCACCAGCAGCATAGATGTTTTCAACTTCTGTTTGATACTGATCATTTACAGAAAGTTGACCACGACTATTTGGTACTAATCCTACATTTTCAAGGCCCAAACCTTCTGTATTTCCTGAACGGCCATTACACCAAAGAATCGCATCAGCTTTAATCTTTTTACCACTTTGTAAGTGTAAAACAACGTGGTCATCAAATGTTTCAAGATGATCCATTTGCTCGTTGTGGCGAATTAACACCCCTTGCTCACGTAAGTGATAAGACAGAGCATCAGCAATTTCATCATCTAAATAACTTAATAGTTTTTGCTGAGTATTAATTAAATCAACTTTATGGTCTAAACCAATAAAGATTGAAGCATATTCACAGCCAATAACGCCTGCACCGTAAATAATGATTTTTTGAATTGAATAATCAAGATCAAGAATTTTATCTGAATCAAATACGCGAGGATGGTCAAAGTCGAGACCTTGTGGATGATAAGGACGACTACCTGTCGCAATCACGATTTGCTTACAGATAATTGTTTCTTTAATACCTTCATGGCTAAAAACTAAAACTGTATTTTTATCTTGAATATATGCACGACCATGGAATACACCGATTTTGTTGCGATCATAAAAGCGTGTATGTGTATCAACTTGTTGTTGAATTACTTTGTGTGCATTACGCAAAACCTGCTTCATGGTGAACTGTTTCCATTCACCTACTTTTTGAAACATTGGATCACGTTGATAGCGGATAATACTAGATACTGTTTGACGCAATGCTTTACTTGGAATAGTCCCTACGTGAGCACAGTTACCACCAAGTTGATCACGCACATCTACAATTGCAACACGCTTACCCGCTTTTGCAAGCTTCATTGCCGCGCCTTCACCTGCAGGTCCAGAACCGAGAACTACCGTATCGTACTTAACGAAATTCCCACTAACGACC
>NZ_JEYB01000070.1:0-15315 GCF_000582255.1 Acinetobacter sp. 1566109
AGGATAAATGAAAATTAAGTACTTACACAAAATTTAGAACAGTCCCAATGAAACTGAATGTTCAATTACTTTAAGAAGTGGCCATATTATCCGTGTCGTTGGTCTAGATAACTATGATGACCTTCGTGGATCTGGTTTATTTTTCTTAATTATTGATGAATGGGCCGACTGTAAATGGGCTGCATGGGAAGAAGTGCTTCGCCCGATGCTTTCTACCTGTAAGTATATGGTGAACGGCGAACAGCGAGTTGGTGGCCATGTTTTAAGAATTGGTATGCCTAAAGGCTTTAACCATTGTTATGACACATTCATGGATGGTCAGCCAGGGCATGAACCAGACTGTAAAAGCTTTTCTTACACTTCATTACAAGGTGGAAATATTCCTGAGTTTGAAATCATTGTTGCTAAACGCAAAATGGATCCTAAGACATTTAGTCAGGAACATGAAGCAAGCTTTGAGAGCTATCAAGGTGTCATCTACTATTGTTTTAACCGGTTGCTAAGTGCATCAAGTGAAACAGTTAAGGTTAATGATGTTCTTCATGTGGGAATGGACTTCAACGTAACTAAAATGGCTGCTGTGGTATATGTTCGCCGTGGTGAGCATATGCATGCGGTAGATGAGTTCTTTAATCTATTCGATACTCCAGCAATGATTGAGGCTATCCAAGAGCGATATCCTAATCACGAGGTTGCAGTTTATCCCGATGCTTCAGGTGAGAATCGAAAGTCGAGTAATGCTAGTGAGACAGATCTGGCTTTATTAAGAAAGGCAGGTTTTAAAGTTCATGTGAATAGTCGAAATCCAGCAGTAAAAGATCGTATTAACTCAATGAACGGTATGCTCTGCAATACATTATCTGAGCGCAGATTATTCGTAAATGTAGATAAATGTCCTCACTTTGCTAAATGCCTAGAGCGACGAATCTATGATGATTATGGACAGCCGGATAAGAGTGCCGGTTTTGACCATATGAATGATGCAGGTACATATCCAATCGCTTATTTATTCCCGATCGACAAGAAATCTGTTGGAGTTCGAAGAATTCGCGGGATGTCTTAAACAATGCACCTTTACAGGTGATTTTTTATTGGTGTTTTTATGGCAGTTACTGATAAACATCCGCAGTATATTGCTGCACAAAAAAGCTGGTTGATTATGCGTGACGCCGTTGCTGGTGAAGAGCAGATCAAACAGGCACAAACAAAGTACCTAGCTAAATCGGCCGGAATGATTGAGGCTGAAAAGCAAGGTGATACGACTGGAGAGATTTATAAGGCCTATCTAAGTCGAGCTCAGTATCCGCTATGGGTTCAGGACGCATTACGCACAATGATCGGGTTAGTTTCAAAGCTTGAGCCGAATATTGTGATTGAAAGTTCTCTACTTAAAGGATTGATAGAGAATGCAACAAATGACGGTTTTGGGCTTAAACAGCTCTTTATTCGCATTTGTTCAGAGTTGCTAGAGTTTGGGCGCTGTGGGCTGCTTGTCGATGTTGATGCTAACGGAGTGCCATATTTCGCCTTATATGATGCGTTATCTATTATCAACTGGAAGGAAAACAGTATCGGTGGTCGTAAAGATCTAAAACTGTTAGTGCTCGAGGAGCAATTTGATAATAGTGAAGATGAATTTGGCCATGATACGAAAACGGTCCACCGTGTTTTATCTATGGTAGACGGTGCGCTAACTGTCCGTTTATTTGATGGATCTATTGAAGAAGATAAAACGCCTGATTTAGGGGGTAACCAACTTTCATTCACGCCGTTTGTTTTTTGCGGCACGATTGATAATTCGCCTGATGTTGGTACGGTACCATTGCTTACAATGGCCAAGGCTGCTCTGAAGTATTACCAACTTAGTGCAGATTATTACCAGTCACTTCACCATACAGCTCATCCGCAGCCTTGGATTAGTGGCCTTGATGATGACGATGATGATGATATTAGCGTTACTGGTGTTATGGCTGTCTGGAGTCTTCCTCCAAATTCACAATGTGGTTATTTAGAAATTTCAGGTAACGGCATTGAACTCACTAAAAAGGAAATGGATGCGCAAAAGAATTCAGCATTAGAAGCTGGGGCTAAAGTAGTTGATACCAATACACAGGAATCAGGTGAAGCGCGCCGTGCACGGCAAGACGATCAGCAAGCAAGTCTTCACAGTATCGTGATGTGTGCAGCTGCAGCAATTGAACAAGCCATTAAGTATGCAGCGCAGTGGTTAAAGCTGGATTCGACAAAATATTCATTTACAGTTGAACCTGAGTTTATTGTGCAGGTCACGGATATTAATCTTGCAAAACAGCTTTATGAGGGTGCTATTTCAGGGAAAAACTCTTTCCGCACATATTGGGAATACCTGATGACAGGTAAATTACCAGCTCACGACTATCAGGAAGAAGTGAAGCGGGTAGAAATAGAGCGAGATAACACTCCTTTGTAGAGGTGACGCATGGCTTCAAAAGAAGATAAATCGCTGATTGAAATACTTACCCAACATCAGGCGTATTTATATCGGGTGTCTTCTCAATCTGTTAATGAGCTATTAAAAATCTTTAATGATGAGTCGACATTAATGTTGGCCAAGCTTCGGGATTTGCTTGATGAATTAAATGATTCTGAAAAGGTGGCTCTAGCAAGTGGGCAGTACACTACAGCTAATCTTAAAGAAATTCGTGATCTGATTGCTCAGTGGTTTATTGGGCTAAATACTGCATTACCTGAAGCTTTCGCTGTTTCTGCTACTGCCTTGGCTGTTTATGAAGCTAATTACACGGCGAAGCTATATGGCGGCAAGATCAAAAAGCCAAATGGTGAAAAGCTATATGCCGCAGCTAAAAAAATACCATTGGTAGGCGGTGCTCTTGTTGATGACCTGCTATCCAGAATTGCTGAAAATGCTCGTCAAAAGGTTGAGTATGCAATTCGGGATGGTATTAACTCAGGTAAAACTAATCAGGAAATTGTTCAACGTATTCGCGGCACCAAAAGGCTTAATTATGAGGATGGCATTTTAAGCAGTACCAAGACGGATATTGAACGAACCGTAAGAACTGTGCGAAGTCATGTGGCCAACCAAGCATATCTAAAGAGCTTTGATCAGATTGGTTTTGAATATGTCCGATTGGTTGCAACGCTTGACGGAAGGACATCAAAACTTTGTGCATCTCTGGATGGTTCAGTTTGGGAAATAAACGACCCAGCGAAACGGGTACCGCCGTTGCATCCCAATTGCCGAAGTATTCTGGTACCTGTAGAGAAAGACGGTCGACTTGTCGGTGAACGCCCATTTGTAATGGATGAGCGAAGAGTAAAGGATATTCCAAAAGATGAGCGAAGCCAATTAATAGGGCAGTTGGATGCCAACACCACTTTTAAAGAGTTCTTCAAAAAGACAGACGATTTCTTTCAAAGAGAATGGTTAGGACCAAAGCGTTACAAGCTCTATAAGGAAGGGAAATTTGATTTTGATAAGTTCTTCGATCCTGAAGGGCGACTTTACACATTGAACCAACTTCGAAAGTTGGATGAGCAAACCTTTAAGGAGTTGGGCTTATGAGTGAGTCAAGACATTTAGTGCTAAAGCGTCACCCTACTTTGAAAGGTTATCTGGTTATTTGTGATGAAGAAACTGGACAACCTCTAGCTGGACAAAGAGCAGTACAGATGAATTCTGATGCCTTAAATGGACCCGCAACAATTACTGTAACTTTTGAAGCATATGGTGCTCATGGTGTTCGCTTAGTGAGTGATGCACCAAGGCCAAATCAAACAAAGGAAATGTAGCGAAAGGTATTACAAATGTCTGAAAAGCAAATCACTATGTCAGATGCTCAATATATTCTGAGCACAAAATTAATTCTGGTGCCATTTCTTCAAATTAAGATTTCAAGAGCCATGGCAATTTATGGTTTTACTTTTGAAAGATTAAAAGCAATTGCACTCATCAATTAGAACTTAATTTTTAACCTTAGCACCTTCGGGTGCTTTTTTTGTGAGAAGAAAATGATCAAAGAAGTAACAGAGCAAGAGTTAGCTGAAAAGTCTGTGGCACCCCGAGTAACTAAAGCGCAAATTGATTCATTGATGGAGCGTGTTACATATACGGTTGAGCAACGCCCCGGTGGCACGACATCTACTTTTGTCCATGCATTTTTAGATGGAAAGTTTTTCTTAGCAACGGGTTTTAGTGCATGTGTGAATGCTGAAAACTTTGATGCTGAAATTGGTGAGCGTATGGCTCGTGGAAATGCAGAAAAGTCAGCTGAAAATAAACTTTGGGAGCTAGAAGGCTACCGTTTATTTGCAACAAATTACTAAGTTTTCAATCGAAATTTAGCGTCCTTAGGGGCGCTTTTTTAATGCCTTGAGATAAGGCTTTACCCAAATCAAACGAGAGGTTTGAACATGTCATTGCCATTTATTGTTGATTCACTTGATGCAATCAAAGAAGAACACCGAGCTTTATATATCGAGGAAAACGGGAAGTTTCGCCTTGATTTAGAAGGTTATGAAGATCCAAAAGGTTTGAAATCTGCACTTCAAAGCGAGCGAGATGCTGCTAAGAATGCAAAATTGGAACTTCAAAAGCTTCAGAAACAATTTGAAGGTATTGATCCTGAAATTGTCAAAAAAGTCTTTGCTCAAATTGACCAAGACGAAGAAGCCAAATTAATCGCGGAAGGCAAGGTTAACGAAGTGATTCAGAAGCGCACCGAGAAGATGCGTGAAGAACATGAAAAGTTACTGAAGGCCGAAAAAGAACGTGCTGATAAAGCCGAAGCTTATGCACAAAAGTTCAAGCAATCAGTGATTCAAAGCCAAATTGTACAGGCTGCTGTTGAGCTTGAAGCATTGCCAGAAGCTACTGCCGATATTGCCTTTTTAGCTCAGTCAAAATTTGCATTAGATGAAAACGGCAAAGCAGTAGCAGTTGATGAAAATGGGGACGTGGTCATTGGTAAAGATGGCCAAACAGCATTATCGCCAAAAGAGTGGGTTGAATCTCTACGTGAGCAAAAACCGTATTTCTGGCCAAAACCAAATGGTATGGGTGCACCAGGTAGCAACAATTCAAAAGGTCAGCCAGACATTCTCAAAGCAGATGGCACGGTAAATATGACCAAATTGGCGCAATTACGAAATGAAAATCCGCAACTAGCTAAAGAGCTAGCGGCAAAACACGGTATTAAACTTTAAGGAGTAAAGCCTAATGGCTGAGACAAAAATTGCTGATGTAATCGTACCTGAGTTATTTACTCCGTACGTATTAAATAAGACTGCCGAGAAGTCTGCTTTATGGCAGTCAGGCATTGTTGGGGAGCTTGATGAAAAAGTTGCTTTTGGTACAGAAGGCGGTACCACAGTAAATATTCCTTTCTGGAATGATTTAAGCGGTGAGTCCGAAGTACTTTCAGATGGTAAAGCTCTTGGGGTAAATAACATCACGGCTGGTAAAGATATTGCTATTTTGCATGCCCGTGGTAAGGCTTGGGGTGCAAATGATTTGTCTAAAGCATTATCTGGTGATGACCCATTGGGTGCGATTGCTGATCTTGTAGCAGATTACTGGGCTCGTGAATTTCAGGGGTTTACCGTAAATACACTTAAAGGTGTATTTGGGTCTGCAAGCATGGCAGGTAATACCCATGACATTTCGGCTGGTACTGGAGCAGCAGCCGTAATTGATGGTCATTCATTTATCGATGCATCTTATAAACTGGGTGATGCTGTTGATAAATTAACAGCGATTTCAATGCACTCATTCACAATGGCAGCACTAGCCAAGCAAGGTTTAATTGAAACTGTGCGTGATGCTGATGGTGTTGTGCTCTACAAAACTTTTATGGATCGCCGTGTGATTGTAGATGACAGCATGCCAGTTGAAGGCGACGTATTTACTTCTTACTTGTTTGGTTATGGCGCGATTGGATTCCAAGATATTGGGGCACCGGTTGGTGTAGAAACAGACCGTGATAGTCTAGCAGGAACAGATATTCTTATTAATCGCCGTCACTTTGTATTACACCCTCGTGGCATTAAATGGGCGGGTGATACAGGTATTGCTCCTAATAACGCTGGTCTAGCAACTGCTGCAAACTGGGAACGTGTTTACGATCCTAAGCAGATCCGAATTGTGGCATTCAAGCACAAGATCAAATAACAAAAAGGCGGGTAATACCGCCTTAACTATTTGGAGATCCATAAATGGGACTTTCATCATTTAACCGTGCACGGGAAAGACAACAAATGACAGAAACAAAAATTGCTGAGTTAGAAGAACAACTGGCTACTGTAAAGGGTGAATTTATTGCCTTTCAAAATGATCCTGAGGCAATGAAAGCACGTATTGCTGAACTGGAAGCAGGTGAAGGGGGTCAAACACCTGAAGATGGCCAAAAGCCCAGTGATACTCAACCGCAACCAATTAACTATGCAGGTCTCAAAGTAGATGAGTTGCGTGCGGTCTTGACTGAAAAAGGCATTGCATTTGAAGCAGGCGCTAAAAAAGAAGAACTTTTAGCATTAATTCCAAAGGAATAATCCATGAGCTTTATCACTGAACAAGAAGCAATTGAACGTGTAGCAGGCTTTAATGCTTTATCTGACAGTGATAAAGCTGACTATCTTGAAAAATCGGAAGCTTACTTATTAGCGCGTAACGTCAAGCCTTATGAAGATGTGACAACGGTCCCCAAAGCCCTGAAAACAGCGTCATTTGAAGTCATTAAAGGCATCATGAAGGGTGAGCTATATCAAGGCCAAGAACAGGCATTAAAGCGAAAAAAAGTGAAAGCTGAGGTTGAGTCTGAAAAGGAATATCAAGACGGATCTGTAAAGCTTAATGCAACTGAACAATACATTCTTGATTTGATCAAGCCATATTGTAAGCGTCGATCAGTGATATTTATTAGGAAAATCTAATGAGCTTAAGAGACGAGATTCAGGCTGATATTGCTGAAGCATTTAATGAGGACCTTGCCGATGCCGTTCATCCCTTTACTTGTGACCGTATTGTTAGTACGAATTGGAATCCTAAAACGAATACTTCAGAAGATGTAATTGAGCATTACGAAGGCCGTGGTGTTTTATTTGCTTCTTATAACCAATATGAAGTTTTAACTCTTGGAGTTCAGGCAACTGATAAGAAGGCTATTGTGCTGCAAAATGAAGTCACTAAAGAGCCAAAGATTGATGATGAATGGAACACGGCGCAAGGTACTTTTCGCGTCATGCATATCAAACAAGATCCAATCGGTGCAAGCTGGAAATGTCAGTTGAGGAGAGTATAAATTTTTATTGCTTAATTTCATTGGTTTAAGCTATATATCTATTTTTAAAATATTTTCTTGGGGATAATATGGGGTATATCGTTAAATTAACCGATTCTGATAAATATTTAATTCCAGATAATGACGGTTGGATCACAACAACTGACTCAAAAGAAAAAGCTGTAGAAATTGGTCAAATAGATGATGAAGAGTCTGCTGAGTTAACTGCGCATAGTTTTAGTGGCGGTATGACTGCAGGTGTCGATTTTTTAATTGAGAAGGTTTAATTGAATTATGGCAACTCAAGCATATGTAATTGTCATTGAAATCCCTGAAAAGAAATGCCCAAATGTGAGAGGCAAATCTAGTCTAATTAAAGATGGTAAGGCAAAAGTTTATCTTTCTAATAATACAACTTCCAAAGATGCAGAAAATGGTTTTGACCGCTATGGAGTTACAGGTGGTCGAAATGCTGTAGTTGTTACTGAATCATCATTTCCAAAATACGAAGAAGAAATTACAAACTATCTTAATCGAAGATTTGGAGATGAATGGTCATTAGAATTAGAAAAGTGCTCAGTTGCATAATTTAAACCCACTTCGGTGGGTTTTTTATTGGAGTAAAAATGAAATGACTTGGACTGCTTTAGAAGTTTATGACAGCGTTCAGGTAGTGCCTGACGATGATCTTAAGCCCCATTCATTAATACATTGTGAATGCCATCCCAAATATGAGGATGGCATTTTTCTTCATAACTCATTTGATGGTAGAGAAGCGACTGAAACTCCTTTGCCAAGTTAAAGGGTAGACCATGGTTAATCCTAATTATGTGCCCGAATGGTATATCTCGCCACTCCAACATGTGCAGTACACGCTTGCTCGAAATCAACTACACATGGATTTGTTATTTGAAGATATGGGCAAAGCCGATCAATTTTTAGATATGGGGGAAGATGCTCAGGTTAGTTCTTATTCAGACGGCGCATATGCAATTGTCCAAATTGGTGATACAGCGGATAAGGACCAAATACAAGTTTATGGATTGCTTTTACATGAGGCTGTTCATATCTGGCAAATAGTAAAACGGCGAATGGGTGAGCGCGAGCCGAGTGTAGAGTTTGAAGCGTATTCGATTCAAGCGATATCTCAAGACCTTTTTGAAATGTTCGAAGCAAGTGAGGTTAAAAACCATGGGATGGACGGGAGCAAAGCCGACCAGCTTCAGTTTTGAAGTTGAGAAACAGGCATATGAGCTTGTAAAGAAAATCACTATGGATACAGTGCAATCACTTGTCGTTTCCAGTCCAGTGGACACAGGAGCTTATCGGGCCTCTCACATTGTTTCAGTTGGTTCTGGTGACTATGGTGTGCAAGAGCCTTCTACTAATGCCGTGCAAGATGCCGCGATTCAAGCTATTAAGTTTAAGTTGGGGAGTTTGATCTATATTCAAAACAACCAGCCTTATGCAGAGCGCTTAGAAAACGGCTGGTCAGATCAAGCGCCGTTGGGTATTTATAGCACAACGTTTACATACATTACTCAAAAGTTCGGTGGCTAAAATGGCAATGACTTTAGAGCAAGCTAGACAAGCTATCGTGGACCGAATGATGAGTTTTACAGGGATTTCTCAAGATAGAATCCAGTATCCAAATGCACCAGGTTTTACGGTACCAACAAAAGGTGTGTGGTGTCGTTTAACCATTACGGGAGGACCAAGTTTTATAGCTGGACTAGGGGGTAAGCCGTGTACACGCCGTAGTGGTAATATCTTAATTCAGTGTTTTGCCCGTCCTAATACTGGAGACAGGGAAGTAACAGAACTTAGTGATACATTGCTGGCACATTTTGAATATTTCTCTGTCGAACACTTAGAGTGTTTGAATGGACAATCAATTTTTGTCGGTCAAGATGCTGACTTTGTTCAGTTTAATGTGACTATTGGTTATAGGGTGAATTGATATGTCCTGCATGCTTACTCAAGAAGAAATCGAAATTAAACGGCAAGAACTGGAAAGACATCTTGAAGATGTTATGTCTGTTGAGTTGAGCAAATGGCAATCTGAAAACAGGCTATGTGTTTCTGATGTGAATATACGCTTGGCTAATGTTGTTAGTCTCGGAGGGCCTAAACATAACGTTGTTACTGGAGTAAGTGTTGATTTAGATTACAATCCTTAAATTTCTTTTATTAAAAAAACGCTAATTAGCGGTTTTTTTTACGTCTTATTCACTACCACCTCATCGGTGGTTTTTTTATGTCTATAGGAATCACTTATGAGCAATTTTGTTTTTAAGCGTGGTGACACATTCAACTTAAACCTACAGTTGGTTGATATGGATGAAACTTTACCTTACCCATCGGATGACGTGCGTCGAGCAATTGACCTGACGGGTTATACGTTTACATCACAGGTTAAAACTTTAGATGGGGCAGCTGTAGCAACGTTAACTTGTGCACCTTTGAATCAAGGTACCCAAAAAGGTTGGTTGAATGTGACATCAAGCAGTAGCACTGCAACTTGGGCTTTAGGTCTGTGTCAGATGGATATTAAAGCCATAGTTGGTGGCAATACCCAACACACCGAGACTTTGACTTTCCAGGTGATTGATGGAGTGACTGCATAATGGCAAATCTTGTTTTTAAATTTAACTGGGACCATCGGCCATTCCCATATAACTCTGCCCAAGGAAAGCGGCAATTTATGCTGCCGTTTGCATCCGGAATTCCCAATTTAGCACCAGCATTTTCACAAATCACGAATATTCCTAATATCAATCCTGCTTCGAGAGTCGTTGGAACTGCGGTTGGAAATGTAATGGAAGTGGGGGCATTTGGACTAGGTCTATTACAAGATACGAAGTATATTTCAACAACTGATGATTTGAGTAATGTAGAGAATGGATTCTATTCTATTGAGCAAGGTGGTCATGCAGGTATTTTAATTCGTCAAGCTGCTGTTCAAGGTAAAACATTAATGGGAATTATTGGTTTTCCTTCAGACCCTGTTTCAAGTGCTCCATTCTATTACAAAATTAATCTAAGTAATGGTAAAACTCTTCAATCTCAACAAGCATATAAGTATGTCTTTCGAACTACGCAAAATACAGCAGTTGACGGAAACGGTTTTATTAAGGCAGCTTCTCCAATTGTAAAGTTATTTGCTTATAAAATTGAGTTGAATGATGACGCATCTAAGCAGTCGCTTGACTATGAAAAAGTAGGCACTGGCGATTACTTGCTAAAAGGTTCACTTGGTTTCGCTCAGGAAGGTTGGTATATCGAAGTCCCTAAAGATGCCAATGGGAATACTGTGGTAGCTGTTGAATATTCAACTTTAGAAAATGGTGATCTTTCCATCAAAACTTACAAGCGTAAGTTTGATTTCGAACTTGCGGCAGTTATAGCAGATCACGAAAATCCGATGGACATTCCAGAGGGACGCTGGATCGATATTCGCTTGCATGAAGAGCCTGAACCAGAGCCTGAGATTATTCAAACCGAAACACCTGTGGAATTCCAACCAACAAACTTATCTGAAGCTGTAGCTGCTGCAATGGCAGGGGTGGAACCTCCGGAAATCTCAGACACAGACGAAACACTTTAACAGCCCGCTAACCCAGCGGGTTTTTTATGCCTAAATTTTGGAGAACTATAAATGAGTTCAGGCGCAAAAATTCGATTATATGCTTGTGAAGAAGCTGTATTGGGAACAACTCCTGCAAACCCGATTTGGTACACCGTTCGACGTGTTACTGATAGTTTGACTGAAAACGTTACTACTGAAGATAGTAGTGAAGTCGTTGATTCACGTTTTCGCCAAGGTAGTGTCGTAACTGAAGCTGAAGTAACAGGTCAGTTAGAATTTGAATTGTCGTTAGGTACCTTCGATTTATTCTTAAATGTTTTAGCTTTCAATAACTGGGCTGCAAATGCTTTAAGTTTTGGTGGTGGAGTACGTAAATCTCTTACCTTAGTAAAAGTCTTTGAAGATATTGGCCAAGTCTTTATTTATCGCGGTATTCAAGTGAATACGGGTGAAATGACCATCCAGACAACGGGTAAGATTACTGGCAACTTTGGTCTTGTAGGCAGCTCATTCACACGACAGCAAGTCAATCCAGTTATTAATCCTATTCCGGCTTCAACACGCCCACTTGTCAGCATGCCAAATGTTGAAAAGTTACTTATTAATGGGCAGTCGATTCAGGGTAAAGCTTGTCTGCAGACACTCACCATTAACTTTAACAACAATCTTGAAGCTATTCGTTGTATTGGCTCAGGTTCGTACACACCAGAGTTTTATTTAGAGAAAATGATGGATATTGGCGTAAATGCCAACTTCATGTTCTCGGCAACTTCGGCAGCTTGGATTGATGCAATTAAAACGCGAGATATCTTCACACTGACTTTTGATATCACAGACAGTAAGGGGAGTAAGTATTCATGGAACTTCCCTCAGCTTGAAGTCAAAGAAGCTAATCATCCAGATGGTGGCGGTGACGATATCATTACTATTGATATTAACTTTGCTCAGGTCCGTACAAGTCCAATGATCATTCGTTCTCTTGTCTAATTTTTAATAATCAATCTTAAAGCTCATGGAATGCCATGGGCTTTTTTATTTCTAAAATTTCAGAGGTAGTTATGGCTTTAAAAGTCGGAATTATTAAAAGCTCAGACGTATCAAAATGGTGTGAATACAAAGGGATTGATGGAGAGGTACAGGCTGACTTTAAAGTCCGTGGTATCGCTTATAAGCCTTTTCAGGTAGCTATTGAACGAGCAGGAAACCAGATCTCGTCTAAAGGCTATGATGTGATGGTCAAAGATGAAGATGCCAAGCTTTACCACGAGCTTTTAATGGATGCTTGCGCCGCCCACTTAATCGAAGACTGGAAAGGTGTGGTATTTGCCGAAATCGTAGATGGTAAAACTGTTGAGTCTGAAAAGCCATATACACCGGAGAATGCCTCAAAGCTTCTTAATCTTGGTGATATTGGCATTTCAATCTGGCTATTCATTAAAGAACAAGCCCAGAAGATTCAGGAAGATGCAGACAAGGACAAGGCTTTAATTCTGGGAAAGTCATCGAGCTCTACAAATACCAAAAAACGTATGCGTCGAAAACGCCGCACGAAATCGAACAAATCAAATTCTTAGGTGGCCACATTCCGGATCCGCCAGAATATTCGTATGTGGCTGAATCCATTCTTTCGGCATTTAGCACTATATGCCGATCCAGACGCTATGAACAGAGCATCCCGTTATCATTAGACCAGCATGCAATCAATGTCTATGCTGAGTATAATGATTTGCCTGTGGCTACTCATATTTTTAATGACTGTGTTTTTGCTTTGGATAACCTGTTTCTGGATGAAGCACTTAAAAAGATTTCATCCAAAAGCAAAGTTAATTAATAGCTATCTTATTGATAGCTATTTTAATTACTGAATTTTAGTTGATAGAAATATATAATATTTACAATGATTTATATCTTATACTTATATGTTAGAAAAGCTTTTATATTCATTGGGGTTAACTATTTCTTTGGTTCTATTAGTTAGCTGCACTAAACAACAAGCTGAAACTAAACCGCATCCTCCTTCAGTTGAAGAGCAATTCATGCAAGCTAGTCAGCAGATTGATACGATGCTTAATGCTCTAGAGAACCGAGAAGTAGCTTTGAATATAAAGCGAGACATATTGTGTAAGACATATCCCGAGGTCGAGTGCTGAGAAAAGAGCAATCCCGCCACTATAGCCTAATCCAATCGTATCTGCTGACCAGTCACCAAGAGCTGTACCCAAAGTTTGGCTAAAGGTAATTGTTAACCAATAAAAGACTTCTGATTTAGGTTTATTAACGGTATGAGGGGAGACGCTGCCTTCAACTTTATACCAACCCAATAATGAGAAGATGACTAAGCCGAGGAGTAAGCTACTTCCTCCACTATAACCAATACCTAAAGATCGAGTGACAAAGTCTGCTAATGTTGTACCAACAGTTGTACTCGCAATAATGGTAAACCAATATAAATATGGTTTATAACTTTTTGCCTTAATTTGACAGATCAATAAGATAATAAAAACTATGGCAAAAATAAAAGTACTAGTTAAATACCCAAGTTTCAATGACATTGAAAAACTATCTCCGCCAGTTTCACCAAAAGTAGTTGCGAAGATTTTAGTAATCCAGAATAGAAGGGTAACTTGGGGGACTTTAGTTATATACTCACTCATTTCATGACTTGAATTATTCATCTAAGAGTCTCAAATGATAAATTTATCAAACAATAAATTTTTAAAATTAAGATGAGCTTAAAGATTTGTTTTTAATAATATAGCTTTGTATTCTTATTGGTTACTAAGCTCATTTTTTAATTTCTATTTAAGTTTTACTAGCTAAGATTTCGAGTTTTTAATATTTAGTGGTTTTTAAATGCTAGTAAATTTTTTAAAATTCAAAGAGATATGTAATAATATTACACTATTAAATTTTAATTTGCTTTTATCTATCTGGCTAGGTTTATTTCTGAATATAGGTTTTTTTAAAAAAATCCATCAACTTACACCTTATAATGGTATTAAGTCAGTTCTTTTCTTAGGGGCGACATTAGTTATTTTAATAGCGGCATATAATTTAATTTTTCAATTAATAAATTGGAAATGGACTGCCAAAATCTTTGCAATTTTATTGATATTTATTGGTGGCTTTAGCTCTTATTTTGTAAACACATTGGGTATCATTATTTCACCCGACCAAATTCAAAATATGGTGCAGACCGATGTTTCGGAAGTTACCGATCTAATCTCTTTACGCTTTGTTTTATGGACAGTTTTTTTTGTTATTTTGCCCATTTTTTTAATTTCTCAAGTTAAATTTAAACAAGAAAAAGTATCACGGTTGTTATTGAAGAAGGTATTTTCACTGGTAGCTTCATTGGCCGTGGTCGGTGTTTTACTTTTTACTTACTATGTCGATTTTGCTGCAATATTTCGTGAGCATCGTGATTTAAAAGGGATGATTTCACCGCAAAAAAGTATTTCATCGCTTATGTCTTACTATCATAAGAAGGCTCCGAAGAAAAATCTGCCTCTTGTGATATATGGACAAGATGCTCACCAAGTTCAGCGCGTACAAAAGAACCTCCCTAAGTTAATGATACTTGTTGTAGGTGAAACGGCACGTGCCGAAAGTTTCTCTCTAAATGGGTATGCAAAAAATACGAATCCGGAGCTTTCTAAACAAGATATTTTCAACTTCTCTCAAGTGAGCTCATGTGGTACGGCAACAGCGGTTTCTGTACCATGTATGTTCTCGGGTATGCCACGTGTAGATTATGATGAGCAATTAGCTAGTCACCGCGAAGGTTTACTAGATATTGCAAAACGTGCGGGTTACCAAGTAACTTGGATTGATAATAACTCGGGTTGTAAAGGTGCATGTGATCGCGTTGAGCAATACCAAATTCCTGAAAACTTAAAGAAAAAATGGTGTAAAGATGGCGAATGTTATGATGACATTCTCATTGACAGCTTAAAGCAGTATTTGGCTACTATTGCCAAAGATGATGATCGCCCACGTTTGATTGTTTTACATCAGGTGGGTAGTCATGGACCTGCATATTACAAGCGTGCGCCTGAGGCATATCAACCATTTAAACCGACTTGTGATACGAATGCGATACAGGGCTGTTCGCAAACCGAATTGCTAAATAGTTATGATAATACAATCGTATATACAGACCATGTATTAAGCCAAATGATTAATACTCTAAAAGAAATATCAAAATATCAGACAGGTTTATGGTATTTTTCTGATCATGGCGAATCAACCGGAGAACATGGTTTATATTTACATGGTTCACCTTATGCAATCGCACCGAGCCAACAAACACATGTACCAATGATTATGTGGTTCTCTGAAAGTTGGAAACAACATAATCTTGCTCAAGTGAATTGTTTAAGCCAACAAACTAAACAAAAGTTAAGTCAGGATAATTTATTCCCAAGTTTGTTAAGTTTGCTGGATGTA
>NZ_JEYB01000071.1:0-15208 GCF_000582255.1 Acinetobacter sp. 1566109
CTCTAGGGTCGAAGGGTCAAAATTTTCATCAAACACAAACTCATCTGCTCGCTCTTTTCTTAATGTCGCTAAGGCATAAAAGAAATATTTCTCACATAACTGCAATTCATATCTTTCCCCGTCATGCTTGGAACCATAGCCCCAATGCGCCGATAAAGTGCCAAACTCCAGTTTCGTTGATTGGTTGCATATATCACATACAGCATCTGTAACGACTTCTACCTGTTTCAGTTGTTTTCTATATTAAGAACCTCTTAGTTTTAAAATAAATAGCATTGCTATAAGTTGTGACCCCGTTCTTAAAAATATAAAAAAATCACAATATATTGTATATAGTTTGTAAATATACACAAAATATAGGGTAGATCAATCTTGTTTAATATTTCAAAAAATTATAAGAATATTCAATTGATTATTTTTTACACTTATGAAGGATTATGGAAACCGCTATTGATTTCAATGAAAAATTTGGCGCACCTAAAAACTTGTTGTGCAAAAATTTTAATAAAATCCAAATCAGTATACACCCTGATTTTTTTGGAATTTATCTTTGCTATCAAGAGGCTTTAAAATCCTTAAAAGTTGATCTATCAATATTGACAGTAACTTCTCACACTTATATCCGCGTTTGGAAAGATCCAAATAGATCTGGCTATACCATCGCGAATAGCTGTCAGTGGTACTTATATTGGTCTAAAAACACACCTAAGAATATCAACTTACTCATACATTCTTTTCCTCAAGATGAGGACAAAATTGAGCTATTAAAAAAAGAGGCAAGTTTGGAATTCATGAGATTTCTGGCCTCTTATCACCATGATCTGGATCGAATGAATCCTGCAAAAATGCAATCGCTGATCAATGCACATATCTCATATGAAGTTATCTTGGCTTTAAACAAAGAAAATTCTTTCAAACCTCACCGTACTATGAGCTTAGACCTGCTAGCAAAACTACTCTCATTCACACGAAATCAGCTGAATTATCGAAATAAAGTTATAAACCGGCAAAGACAGAAGATTTTTGATCAACTGCAACAAACCAGTGGAATTGTGCAACAACTTTTAAACAATGTGGACTTCGTTCTCACGCCAGATCAGCTATGGAAAGCATAATGTCAGAATATAACCCAAACCATCAAAATGCTGCTGATATTCCGCGGGTATCATTAAAACAGACACTGGAAAAACTCTTTGGTGACGAGCAGTTCAACCGTGCAGAACATATTCAATATATTGCTGATTTACTGACTTCACACCCCAATGATCAATATCTGAAGGAGCTGAACCTCGATCTATTAGATTTTGATCTACAAACCAATTCTGTTGTTGCTAGACCCGCTGCCTTAGTCTCCTCTCGAAAACATACTGTTAGTGCAACACCCGTTACTTGGTATGTAAACTCAATTGCACAATTAGCAAAGTCAGAAGAAAATGCCTTAACCTGGAATATTCTAGTTTTAAAAGCAGCAATTTATTTAATTGCTCTTCCTGAGCTCAAGCCAGATCTTTTTAAACAAGCGCACGCCGAACACTTCAATACCGTAAAGCGCTTATTCCAGCGCTTTAGGACTGCAAATAAAAATTTAGATACTGAAAAAAAATATCATAATACAGAAGAATATAAACGCCTCTGGAATGTCTATCTTAAAGATCTAACGCTGAGCTTAGAGCAATTTATTCAACATCTGATCACATTAGATACGGATGAATTGCCTGAGTTTGATCGCAATCTACTCAATGATATTCGCATTACTTTTAACTATGTTTTAAAAAACAAAGCGAAGATTGCACGTGCAAGTATCGATACGCAGCTTCAACATCAGTTTCTTGATGAAGAACAATTCATTGAAGAAAGTATCGAAATCAAAAAAGGGGCTAAATCTAAAGCACTGAATATAGAAACCTCAATCGATGAGCCGATTAATCGGCAAATTGTTGTCAATCCAACTGACGTCACACCACTCGCAGCACATTCAGAAACGAGTCAAAGCTATGTTCTACCGCTTGTGGCAAAACATATTCAACGCAAAGAACATTTACTCACGTCGAGTAGTTTTTTTCCCAATCCATCTAGCGTGAACCATCTACTGAAAAGACTTCATGTGGACTACTCTGAACATCAAAATAAAAGTGCTTTGATCCTGATGCTCGCATTTTTAACAGGCAACAGTGTGAATGAGTGGCTATATATACAAAGCAAGCGAGCTAAAAACTTAAATAACCGCCAAAAATTGATCCATAAAAATGATCAGTTCTTCTTAAGCAGTAAATTTAATGTATTTGAGAACCGTGATTTTGAGTATTCAAACAGCTTGCTTAATCAGACGATCTATTTAGACATTCCAATCCCGAATCTATTCATTGAGGATCTCCGCAAAATGGATTCGGTTAGTTTCGATGATATACAGCAATATTTACGCAAATTAAGACAAGAATTATTGATTCCAAAACTGTCTGTCGTAAAGGTGAGTTCTCTACTGCATTATACGGTTCTTGCAAAAACAGGGAATAAACAACTCGCAGATTTAATCACAGGGATTGATGCCAATCAGTCATCATCTGTTTCTTATTGTCATCAGAATATTCCACGATTACATGCACAATATGTTGATATTCTAAAATCACTTTGTGCAGATGTATCAAACACATATGAAAGTTGTGTACCTTCGCTCCCTGATTCAATAATTCATTTTGGTAGTCGTAAGGCTCCAAAACCACAGGTCATTACAGAGATTTTTGCTATATTAAAATTTAATATTTTTTCACAAGCTGAAGACGATCTGATTGCTATATACAACCACTACAACATATGGATGTGGCATATCCTCCTTCTTTTTACAGCAGCACGCCCCGTTGCTGAATTCCCTGGATTTCTTAAAAACTTTAATTTAAAACGCCAAATTTTGATGGTTTCTGACAAAGAAGTAGGCGGCCGCAATGGATTCGGACGTCTAATCCCACTTTGTTCATTTTTAGTTGAAGAGATAAAAAAATTCCTTAAATTTTTAGAATATTTTTCGACTCAAATCATGATGAGTCATCCAGCTTTAAATGGTGTTATACAACAAATAGAAGCAAGTAAGCTGCCCTTTTTGGGAATCATCCAAGATGATGAGTGGAAACCACTAAGTCCTTCTACAGTCAAAAATTTCCATCCTGAATTAGGACTTGATCATGCAAATTGGCATCGCCATACAGCTCGTGCATTTTTGACTCATAAAATTACCGAACCTGAGATTTTAGCTCTCTTTGGACATGAGCTCATGCAACAAGAAGCAGCACATCCTTTTTCCAGTTTATCACTATCTCAATTTTCTAAAATTGCGAATGTTTTAGAGCAAATGAAAGATCAATTTAAAATTAGCGGGATTGAAGTTCATGTCATCATTCAATAAAAAAATCCCAAAAAAACGCTATGCTGAAGATAGACGTCAACTTCAACGTAATGAATTAGAAAAGAACCTACGAGCTGATGCAGAACAAGAGCTCCGACAGTACTTTGATGAGCAAAAATTCTCAAATGAAGACTTAATTCAAGCTTATCCTGCAATTTATGAGTTTATTAAACGTAAAGCACCGAATCTTGCCTGGAAAAAATATGCTCATGAATTCTTCCGAACATATATCGAAGACCTCAATAAAAGTAATAACCTAGACCTCCCACTACCTTATCTCACCTTTGAGATGAAACGCGATGAACCAATTTTCACCCTAGATTGGATCCAAGCCGGTCATGAAATTGACATCATCCTCGAAAAACTGTGGGATTACTGGATTCTTGCTCAAGATAGTTCCGCTTTTTCTGATGATGAAATTATTGGGAATATTCTGCTTTGCTCAATGCTATATGGTGGACTAAGTCAAACAGCAACATTAAATGCATTACTTGAACATTTAAAGAATCCCATAAAAATCCAAAAAATTTGCGATTTAAATATCATCTTTTTAGAGCCACTTTCTCCAAGCTATGGCGATCTATTTGTTGATGAAAAAACAATACGAAAATCGCGTAATTTTGTTCCAGATCAACTCACACGACTCTGGCTCATTCACTTCAATACAAGGCAAATTCGTGACATTAGTGTAGACGTAAATGCGTATCTGCACCTCATTTTTCAAAAAATAAAACATCCATACACCAACAAGACTTTTAAGTTTTTACGTGAATACGCCAATTTTAATTGGCTACAACTGAAAAATTCAGATATTGACCCAGCATTATCACAATGCTTGTTAGAAAAAACACTCACTTGTGGTTTATCTGAACATGAGTTTGAAAACTTTGCTCTCCCAAAATTTAAAACTCAATTAAGTGATGAAATCGAACGAAATGTCTCTTCTACAGCCAAAGCCCTACCAGATCTCAATACGTCTGAAGCAGTAGAAAATGTAATATTTATTCATAAAAACTTGCTGAAAATTATTCGCACATCATCAACGCAACAGCCCATTGTTGAACTCATTATTGAATTTTGTCTCACACACCAGACTCAGTTTAATGAGTTTTCTAAACGTATTATTTTGTGGCTCATCAGTCTCTATCGACCAAATTCAGAGCAAATAAAAGAACTAGTAGCTACTTTTGATATTGATACAACTCAGTACACTAAGTCATTTCAAGATAATCAAAAAATCGCAGATAGTTCAATCTATACCTACTACACCCGGATCGCAGAACCTTTTTTAACTCATGCCTTACAATACATTGATGCCGATGAAGATGTTAACGATCTGCTGACCAAAATTTATCAACAAATCATCAGCAATACACGCCTTGCTGACGAAGCCAATCAACCCGAATTTAAGAAGTCTAAAGACCAAACGATCCGCATGTTGAAACGTTTTCACACCTTCCAGCAAATTGTTTTTCAAGCAGAAGATTTCGAACTTGAATTTATTGCATCGCAAAATCGACCACGGGCACGCATCATAGGTCACACAGCCTTCCAGGTCATATTAAAGAAGTTAAATCAGTTCTTACATGATCAATCCATCTCAGACCATCAATATAGATTATTAAAAATCATTTATATTTTAGCTTACCGAACTGGTATGCGTATCAATGAAATACTGGGATTACGTGTAAAAGATATCGAGGGTTTAGATCAATTTTCTATCTGGGTCCAACCTTATGGTTCAAAAAAACAAGGAAATCAACATCTGCTCAAAACTGATAGTGCGGAACGGATTGTGCCTGCCTACGCTTTGCTAAAAGATGATGAGTACCAATTCTTTAGCGATTTTGTTGTTGAAAAACGCTTAGAAAATAAGAAAAGTTTATATTTATTCAGCAACTTGAATGAAAATAAAAAACTGAATAAACACACTGTCACCGCACCCCTAAAACTGATATTAAATCAGGTCTTTAAAGGGCATCATTACTCCTTTCACTCTTTTCGTCACACTACAGCGAATCATTTATCGCTTTTACTGAACTCTGAATATGCACCACTTGTGCAAAAGCTAACTGACTATAGCGAAAACGAATATCAAAAAATTCGAGCCGAGCTACTTCAAAATCAACATGGACAAAACCATTGGTTTGTTATTGCACATCTCTTAGGACATATAGAGCCAGTTGTAACATTCAAAAGCTATATTCATTTAAGTTATCTCATAGCTGGTCAAAAACTACTAAAACATCATCCAGATATGCCTAATGAATTGGCTAAAAAAATTATGGGCCACAATGCAACGTTTAAAAATTTGCAAATAACAAATGATGAAAAAGACTTTAATTTTGAAAAAAACCAGGCCGTTCTAGCAACTATATTATTAAACGATCAAACAAAATGGCTTCAAAGTAATGCTACTGACATTTTAGATGAACTGTCGTTACAAATAGATCAATCCCATGATTTTTTTGCTTTCTTTGTTGGAACAGAAGATTCTAAAATTTCACTTCAACGCTTCTATGAAACGCTCAATATATTGGAGACTACTCACGATCCTAAAAGTGCAGCTCAACGTATGTGCTTACCAGAAGAACTCGTCAATTATTGGTATGAAAATGCTCTAAATTTAGCAAACATTAAATCAAAAAAAGGGAATCCCCGTTTATTTGGTATTGATAGCTCAACCCACTTAAAACCAGCAATGCTTGATAGCGCTGAAGAGCTTCATGCGGTGACTTATTTTTTTGAACATCTACAGAAAATAGCTCGTAAAAATCCAATACAAATTGCATGCGTCCTGAATATATTTTTGAATCGAGTGACCGCATCACACACAGGTATCCATTATCGCTGGAAGGATATCGATCAACTCGAACATTTTTACTCCCAAGTTAAGGCTTTATTTCCTGCCAAATTTTGGCACTTACTTGGACAAGATTTGCAAACAAAGTTAGATGCTAAACAACAGCCTCAACTTTTCAAATTAGCAAAAGCATCAACAGATAAACATCCATCAACTCAAGAGGAATTTCCTCGTCTACAACTCTACTCAGTAAAAGATGGTCATGCTCTTGCTGCATTTAAATTTTGCTTACATCTAGCATGTATTGGGCGCCCACTATCTATTCCGCTTAATGGGTTGGATTACATGTCACCTGATACCGTACATAAACCTATGGCTGTATTACACCAACAGGAACTTCTTAAAACTGATTAAATCACTGATCTATTTATGATTTCCATTGTGTGTTTAACACCCCCATAATTCTATTTTAATAGTAAAATATAGTCAGTTTTCGCTATTATATAACTATTAAAATAGTATAATTGATGTGGGGCTAGGATTTTAGACCACGCCTATAAGTGATAATCTACTCCCCAATAAGCATGGGAAATGCTTGTTTTTGGAGTCAACCATGACACGAAGAAAACGTCGTAATCATTCAGCAGAGTTTAAAGTTAAAGTTGCTCTCGCAGCAATTAAAGGCGACCACACACTCGCTGAACTTTCTACTCAATTCGATTTACATCAAAACCAAATCATCGATTGGAAAAATCAACTGCTTGAGCAATCAATCAATATTTTTTCACGACCAACAGCACAACAAGAACCTGAAATTGACCTCAAAGCTTTACATGCCAAGATAGGACATCAGGCATTGCAAATTGATTTTTTAGAAGGTGCGCTCAGAAAAATAGGGCAGCTGAGCGGCAAAAAATGATCGATAAGACCCATCAACTTTCGGTACGACAACAATCGCAATTGATTCAAATCAATCGCATTACGTTGTATTACAAGTCCAAAGAGATTTCATCAACTGATTTGAGTTTGATGCGTCTGATCGATGAAATTCATCTCGACTACCCATTTATGGGCAGTCGAATGATACGAGATATGCTACAGCGTCAAGGACATCAAATAGGTCGGCGTAAAGTCCGACGTTTAATGCGCTTGATGGGAATACATGCCTTGTATCCAAAACCCAATACCAGTAAGCCTAATCTTGCACACCGTATTTTCCCATATCTGTTGAAAAACATGGTCATCGATCACTCTAATCAAGTCTGGTGTACAGATATCACGTACATTCCTATGGCTAAAGGCTTTGTCTACTTATGTGCTGTGATTGATTGGCACAGCCGTAAAGTACTGGCTCATCGTGTATCGATCAGTATGGAAACAGACTTTTGCATAGATGCGTTGCAAGAAGCAATTGTGAAATATGGTTGTCCAGAGGTGTTTAATACAGACCAAGGCAGTCAATTCACAAGCGAGGCATTTTTGAATGAGTTAAAATTGCGAAATATCCGTATCAGTATGGATGGGAAAGGACGATGGATGGATAATGTGATGATTGAGCGTTTATGGCGCAGCGTGAAGCATGAGGAAGTCTATTTGAAGGCTTACAATACGGTTAAACAAGCGAAACAATCAATTGCTGAATATTTGGATTTTTATAACATGATACGTCCTCATTCAAGTTTGAATAAGGCAACACCGGATGAATTTTATGATCAACATTTACTAAAAGTAATGGCAGCATAATTTAAATATTTAGAGCGGATTTATCACTTATAAAACTGAATTGAGTGGTCTAATTAACGGAACCACATTAATAATTCCCCTTATTTTCAATGGTCAGACTATCTACATTAAACAAAATCATAAATTGCTTTTCACAATAAAAGAAACTAATATGTTTCTTACATGACCTAAAAGCAATAAATGTATCTACAATGAATAAGTCTTTACTTCAGCAAATCAAAAAAAGACGAACCCAATTGGGCTTAAAGCAAGTTGATATGCAATCCCGTACAGGCATTTCAAGACAGCAATACCAAAAGCTGGAAAGTCAGGGCAACCCTCGATTAGAGACCTTAGAAATTATCGCGGCAGGATTAAATGCTCAACTGATGCTCATCCCTGATGATAAGGTTCATTTGATTAGACAATTATTGAATGATGAAATTAAAGTCACTATTGAAGATCAGGATGACTTAATGACTAACCCATGGAAGGGTCTTCTCGGAGGAGAGGAACCATGAATACTGTTGCCGTCCTGAAATTAACATTACATCACGCTGTCGTTGGATACTTGGCAGGATTTCAGAGCGGAAAAAATATTCTGGTTTTTACGGATTCTTTCCGATTTGATCAGCAACGCCAGACCTTGAGCTTGCTGACTTCCCCCTTGTATCCTCAAGCAGATAAGATTTTAGAAAAGACTTATGTTACACATCAGCGCTTACACCCCTTGCTATCAAACTTGCTACCAGAAGGCGCATTACGCGAACTCATTGCACAAAGCCTTAAAGTACATATAGACAATGAATTTCAGTTATTGGCAGCTTTAGGTCATGACTTACCTGGAGCACTCATTGCGACCCCATTAGATCCAGAAGAAATTCCAGATGAAATAAAATTCAAACTGCAGATCTCGAATCCAGATCAGATTTTAAAGCAAGAGATTCGAACAGATAATAAGTTTTCCTTGGCTGGCGTCCAAATGAAGTTTTCCATGAAAGCCAAAGATGGGCGTTTTACATTAGCACAGGCAATAGAATCCAGTCTATTAGGGGATTGGATTATCAAAACTCCTTCTTCCAGACATGGTTTTGTTCCACTAAATGAGTATTCTATGATGAGCCTTGCCAAAACAGTCGGCATAGATGTCCCTGAGATTCGCTTGGTGGATATGGCACTCTTACAAGACCTGCCACCATTAAATTTACCCCAAGAGCAATATGCTTTCGCAATCAAAAGATTTGATAGACAGAGTACTGCTGATACTATAGAGCTTATTCACATCGAAGACTTTGCTCAGATCTTCGGCGCATATCCACATCAGAAATACAGCACCACAAATTATGAGCAGATAGGAAAGATCATTTATCAATTTTCAGATAACAAAATTCTTGATATTCAGCAATTTGCCAGCCGCTTACTCGTCAATATTTTGCTCGCCAATGGAGATGCGCACTTAAAAAACTGGAGTATGATTTATCATGATAAAAGTGCACCCAGATTATCTCCCGCATACGATATATTAATGACCAGTGTATATATTGAAAATGAGCGTCATTTCGCATTAAATCTTGCCAAAAATAAAGATTGGTATTTAGCTGAGATGAAACACTTTGAACAATGGGCTGAAAAAGTCGGTGTTCCATGGCGTGTTATTGAAAAACAACTTCACGCGATCATGGACAAAGCACGGTCAGTATGGCCAGTGCTATTACTAGACTTACCTATGATTTCTGTTCATAAAGAAAAATTAAGAGAACATTGGAAAAAATTGCATCCAGACTTTCAGATACTTACAGATGATTAGGGTAATCTGAAACCAAACTAAAATTTCTCAAACAAGTTCATCACGTCATTTTCCGTCAGTTTCGCTTCGCCCTCATGATCGGTACTTAGAATAGACTGTGCCAGTTCTGCTTTATTTTGCTGTAAGGCAAGAATTTTTTCTTCTATGCTTTTATTGGTAATCAGCTTATACACAAATACTGGCTTGTCCTGTCCAATCCGCCATGCACGATCTGAAGCTTGATCTTCAGCAGCAGGGTTCCACCATGGATCATAGTGAATGACCGTATCTGCGGCAGTTAGGTTCAGACCGACCCCTCCTGCTTTCAGACTGATTAAAAATATCGGCACTTGTCCAGACTGAAATGCTGTAATGACTTCATCTCGCTTTTTGGTCTTTCCAGTCAGCTTCACATAGCCAATTTCTGCGTGATGGAGGTGTTGCTCAATCAGTTCCAACATTGAGGTAAACTGAGAGAAGATCAGAATTTTTCGCCCCTCCTCCACCATTGGAACGACCATATCCATCAACTGTTCAAGTTTGGCAGAGTTTGCCTGCCCAATTTTCACTGAATCCAGCTTTAGTAAGCTAGGATGGCAGCACACCTGACGTAGCTTCAGTAAGGCATCTAAAATTTGAATTTGACTACGTTTAAAGCCTTTTTCTGCCACAATTTTCTGAATATTTTCCTGCATCGTGGCGCGAACAGCCTCATATAACTTGGATTGCTGGTCATTCATATCAATATTGACTTCAATCGTGGTTTTTTCTGGCAATTCTTTGGCTACGTCAGTTTTCAAGCGACGTAAAATGAAGGGCTTAATCCGGTTGACCAGCTTTTGCCTTAACTGCTGATCACCGCGTTTTTCAATCGGATGACGGTACTTTTTATTAAAAATTTCTTGTGAATATAAAAATCCTGGCATCAGGAAATAAAATAGTGCCCACAGTTCACCCAAATGATTTTCCATCGGGGTACCTGTTAGACACAAACGATGTCGTGCTTTTAATTGGCGTACTACCTGTGCAGCTTTGGCACGCGGATTTTTGATATTCTGCGCCTCATCCAAAATGAGTTGATGATATTCATATTGCTTTAGTTGTTCTTCATCTCTCGCTAGAAGCGGATAGGTGGTTAACACAATATCATAGTGCGGAATCTGCTCAAAATTCTGATGGCGGTCGGGCCCCTGTAGCAGCAATACCTTGAGCTCAGGGGTAAATTTCTCCGCTTCTTTGAACCAGTTATGCATCAGCGATGTGGGTGCAACAATTAAGGCGGGACTGTCCTGCAAATATCCAGCCTGCTTTTCCATGAGTAAATGGGCTAAAGTTTGTGCTGTTTTCCCCAAGCCCATATCATCTGCCAGAATCCCGCCATGCTGGGTTTCCCTTAAAAACTGTAACCAGCCTAAGCCCTGCTGCTGGTATGGACGCAACTCCCCCTGAAAACCTTGTGGTGTCGGCAGTTGTTGCTGGTAGCCTTGTTTGAATTTCTGTACAAATTGCTGCAGGCGATCACTGACCTGCCATGTCATCCCAAGATTATGCTGCAATTCTAATAATTGACTCGCATCATAGCGATCAATACTGCGCTCTTCTTGCTGTAAAATGCTCTGCAGATGCAACAATACCGGCTTAATATCCCTAGCGGATAGAGCCAAATCAGGTTGATCAACTGCAGTTTTCACGGTGAAAATTTGACTGTCATGCAGATGAATAAAAGTCCGCGGATCAAGTAAATCAGGATTTACTCGCACCAAAGCTACGAGCGCATCAAGCAAATTATAAGAATTGCCTGCACTGTCTTGAACCGTCGCCCCGATATTGAACCAGTCCTGCTGACCTTCAGATTCAGTGATAGAAATATTTAAATTTTCAACATATTGCAGATTAAAGGGGCTGTTTTCCAGATGCTCTATCTGCCAGCCCATCAACTCAATTTGATTGATGGGCATCAGCTGTTTGATCCAGTCTCCATAGAAAGCAAAAACCATAGAATCAAGACGTTGTTTATCCAGTTTTAATTGATGGTCATAACTAAGATCTTTCACCCACTTCAGTGATTCGACCAATAGCTGTAAACGCTGGATTGACTGTTGTTCCTGAACTAAGTCCCGAAGCTGTCGTACCATTTTGTCATGCTGCTCACCAATAAAACTGTCACCTGATGTACCTGCTTTTATTCTTCCGCCTGTATAGGAGAATTCAATTTCAGCACAAACAGACTCTTCCCATTTCCAATCAAATTTATCTAAAACACCGAAGCGTAAAATTGGCTGGGGACTACCCTCAAGAACATCAATATGCTGAATAGACTCGGGCTGAGGCAGATTTTTCACGTCTGAATATTGATGAGTCAGTTTCTCAAACTCTGGCAAGAGCATAGATGGAAGATCAGGCATCTGTAAAAAATGGTACAGAAGATTTGCCGTATATTCACCATATAACTGGCCCACCGTGTTCTGTTGAATATCCACATAACACGGTGGCTGGCTAGCGAGAATTTGGATATGTGGATTTGATTTTAAATCGAGTCGAATATCACCATTGACCAATTCAATGTTTAAATGCTCTGTCTGTTTGTTTATACCTTGTTGCCAGATCAGTTCGATGTGATAGCCTTGTTCTGACCATTTAAGTGCAGTATGGCTCTTTTTTTGCCAGTACACATCGCCACTTTGAATAAAAGATTTGAAATGCTCCAATAAAATGCTTGAGATATCAAGATTGCTTTGATAAAGCGTTTCGTCACTGTTTATTTTGGCATAATAATAAATCTGGTTAAATAATTGTCGTTTTTGTTCAGGTAAAGTCAGATGCTTTCTGGTGATATTTTCATATTGGGTATAATAACTTTCCCCTGCAATTGAGTCGTTCTTATTGCGTCTGGCTTTCTGAACATCAACTGTCAATTTCTTTAAGCTGACCGACTGATCTAGCAGGTAAATTAAATAATTGTTTGTTTTGACAGATTGCTCAGGTTCAGTCTGTTGTAAATATCGTTTAAAATCATTCAACCAGCGCTGCGCCTGATCATCCCCCCGTTGGTGTTTTGCGATTCCCTGCGGGGATTGAGATTCAGCATAACGCTGTTGAAATTCCTGACGATATTCTTGAAAGAATAACCGCGCTAAAGCAGCAGCATGTTTACAGTTATATCCAACCGGACAAGTGCAGTCGTCATCGATTAAACGGTCTTTTTTAAGATTATAGGTAATCGCGGTATCGTAATAATCTGTCCCTTCAATTTGAGCATACATCGTGACATCATCATTTTCCTCAAAGAACTCAATTGTTTCCCTATCAATGTGTTTAGCATAGCTCAGACTGCGCTGAAGAGTTGCAGTACTAAAGCGAGATAGAAAGTTGATCAATGAGGACATAATTACCAGACACCAAAAATGTTTATACAATAATAACGAAAAAAGCTGTCATTTCAGAACAATAGTGCTCGCCAACGTATCAAAAGGAAATCAATTCATGCTCAAAAAAACTTAATGTTTACTACAATGGATGGGGTGAATATTGGCTCGATTTGTAAGGTTGCAATCCTATTCAGCAACATCGCTCATGATCTATTACCTGGACAAATTCAAGTAGAGACTCTCCAAATGATCCAAAATAGGATTGGGCATAATATTCATTTATTGCACTAAATAGCTTTCACAAAGCTTCTATGAAGGGCTTATTCTAACCGTTGTTTTATCACGGCATAAGCTACACCAGTCACCACACTTCCAATCGCAATCGCTAATAAATATGGCTCTAGACTAGCAGATTTGCACTTAGTTTTACCTAATGAGGTCCCACAACTCTGTTGCTAGCTCATTAGGCTCCCTCATCCAACGCCATTCTGTTTCTTTAAGATGATAATCAAAATACTCTTTTGATATACCGTTGAACTTTGCTAGCCTTCTTTTACAAAAAGCTCCAGAATGATTCTATTCCATTTATATGACATTGTCCTCTGGCAAATTCATTCGCTCCATGATTTACTCTAAAATGCTTTGAGTAACCAACATCTACCAAACCATTGTATCCACGCCAACCATCACTATAAATTACACTTTCAAGTGCAATTTTACCTAAGATAACTTGTTGTAATGTAGTCTTTTTACAATCAGGGACTATTTCTGTATAAACTCGACCATTCCTTTCAAATATTCCAAATACAGGTTGTTTTAAAGTACCTCGACCTCGCTTCAACTTCCCATGAAAACCACGTTGTCTTTTTGCTCCAAAATAGCTCTCATCAATTTCAATAGAACCTACAAACTTTGCTCTTAAATCTGTTTGATGATCGTAGATTGCTTCTCTAAAAAGCATGTACCAATAGTTGATGGTATTACGGTTCAAGTTAAGCAATAAGGCTGTTTTAGAAGCAGGAATATCAATGCAAAAGCACTGAATAATTTTTTTAATCTTATAGTGACTTAATTTACTGTTTTCTATCATGATTCTAGACTAACATATCTATTCTGCTAGTCTAGAGCCTTTGATTTTATCTTGATAATCATCATTACGACGCAATTAAGAAACGACGAGATTCTCCAGAACTCAGTGTTGCGATAGTTGGGTTTGGTTCTAATTGAACCGCTCTATCTGATTTCAGGGGGTATATTTTACTTTTTTCATCGGATCACTACGCTTCGCTACGTCTTGAGAAGCAATGCGTCTCATCTCAGAAAGTTTGGTCTCCGACAAACCCGGTACGGTTCAGCTGCTTAATGATTAAATCCTTATTCCGTCTGTCTTTACGTATGGTCACTGGCTTTGTGCAAAGTCTGATTAAACTTTGCGAATTAAATTGGATAGCTCCAGATTACACCACGCTTTGTAGAAGACAAAAGCATATTGATATTGTAATCAGCTACCAAAAAAGTAGCGATGGGCTGCATCTACTCATGGACTCTACAGGCATGAAGTTTCTAGGTGAGGGCGAATGGAAGCGCAAGAAACATGGACCTGAATATCGTCGCCAATGGCGTAAACTACATATTGGTATAGATGCTAAAACCCTACAAATACGAGCAGTTCAGCTTACAACCAATAATGTCAGTGATTCACAGGTGCTTGGTGATTTACTTAATCAGATTCCACAAGATGAGCAGATTAACTCTGTTTATACCAATGGAGCTTATGACACCAAGCAATGCCGTCAGGTCATTGCAGATCGGCAAGGGCATGCGGTGATTCCACCTAGAAAAAATGCGAAACAATGGAAAGATACAAAGAGTAGCTCGCTAGAGCGAAATGAATTACTTAGAACAATTAAACGTTTAGGCAGGACACTATGGAAAAAATGGTCAGGCTATCATCGTCGAAGTTTGGTTGAAACTAAGATGCATTGCATCAAATTATTAGGAGATAAACTCAGTGCAAGGAGTTTTGATAGCCAAGTGAATGAGATCCATGCACGTGTAGCAGTCCTTAACAGATTTACGGAATTAGGTCGACCACTTACCCAAGTTACGCCTTAAATTTGGCTCAATTAGGG
>NZ_JEYB01000072.1:0-15173 GCF_000582255.1 Acinetobacter sp. 1566109
CCTGATAGTCGTGAGCTGGTAATTTACCTGTCATCAGGTATTCCCAATATGTGCGGAAAGAGTTTTTCCCTGAAATAGCACCCTCATAAAGCTGTTTTGCAAGATTAATATCCGTGACCTGCACAATAAACTCAGGTTCAACTGTAAATGAATATTTTGTCGAATCCAGCTTTAACCACTGCGCTGCATACTTAATGGCTTGTTCAATTGCTGCAGCTGCACACATCACGATACTGTGAAGACTTGCTTGCTGATCGTCTTGCCGTGCACGGCGCGCTTCACCTGATTCCTGTGTATTGGTATCAACTACTTTAGCCCCAGCTTCTAATGCTGAATTCTTTTGCGCATCCATTTCCTTTTTAGTGAGTTCAATGCCGTTACCTGAAATTTCTAAATAACCACATTGTGAATTTGGAGGAAGACTCCAGACAGCCATAACACCAGTAACGCTAATATCATCATCATCGTCATCATCAAGGCCACTAATCCAAGGCTGCGGATGAGCTGTATGGTGAAGTGACTGGTAATAATCTGCACTAAGTTGGTAATACTTCAGAGCAGCCTTGGCCATTGTAAGCAATGGTACCGTACCAACATCAGGCGAATTATCAATCGTGCCGCAAAAAACAAACGGCGTGAATGAAAGTTGGTTACCCCCTAAATCAGGCGTTTTATCTTCTTCAATAGATCCATCAAATAAACGGACAGTTAGCGCACCGTCTACCATAGATAAAACACGGTGGACCGTTTTCGTATCATGGCCAAATTCATCTTCACTATTATCAAATTGCTCCTCGAGCACTAACAGTTTTAGATCTTTACGACCACCGATACTGTTTTCCTTCCAGTTGATAATAGATAACGCATCATATAAGGCGAAATATGGCACTCCGTTAGCATCAACATCGACAAGCAGCCCACAGCGCCCAAACTCTAGCAACTCTGAACAAATGCGAATAAAGAGCTGTTTAAGCCCAAAACCGTCATTTGTTGCATTCTCTATCAATCCTTTAAGTAGAGAACTTTCAATCACAATATTCGGCTCAAGCTTTGAAACTAACCCGATCATTGTGCGTAATGCGTCCTGAACCCATAGCGGATACTGAGCTCGACTTAGATAGGCCTTATAAATCTCTCCAGTCGTATCACCTTGCTTTTCAGCCTCAATCATTCCGGCCGATTTAGCTAGGTACTTTGTTTGTGCCTGTTTGATCTGCTCTTCACCAGCAACGGCGTCACGCATAATCAACCAGCTTTTTTGTGCAGCAATATACTGCGGATGTTTATCAGTAACTGCCATAAAAACACCAATAAAAAAGCACCTGAAAAGGTGCGTTGTTTAACGAGAAAAACCAGCGATTGTGCGCCGTTTAAATACTTTCTGAATGATGATCGGAAAACGTTTAGCTAATGGATATCCACCAGCATCACCAACATGGTCCAATCCTGCAGTCTTATCTGGCATGCCGAAGCTGTCATATACTTGTTGTTCTAGAGTGGCCGTAAAGTTAGGACATTTGTTTGTGTTTACTTTGAGGTGTCTTTCGCCATCGGCATTCAGGATCTGGGCATTAACTGCATTGATACGGTCTTTAATGCCCGGGTTCACCCCATTCACTTCAACCTTAAATCCATTTTTCTTTAAAATTGCATGATCGGATTCGCTAAATCCCTTTGAAGAAGTTGCTTGCCCTGAAGCGTCTGGTATCACAGTAATATCATGATCAGGAAAGCGCTCTTTAATCAAATAACACATAGTCGGGGTATCTCTGACTCCTACCAATTCATCCAATGCTCTTGGCTTCCCTTCTCTAATAACGTAAACAACAGCAGCCATCTTAAGTACGTTAAAGTCCATACCTATAAGTAATGGCTCATCCTTTTTAATTTCCTCATCAGTATGATTTAAAGTACGATCGAAGTCAGGATAAACAGCACCACTGGTTAAGTTTACAAATTGCCCTTTCAAATAAGCAGAAATGAGTTGGGGCGGATACGATTCAAATAACGATGAAATATAATCGTCTGGTAAATTTGCTTCATTGTCATATGTTGATGCTTGAATCATTCCATAAAGGCTTCGCTTAGCTTCTGATTTATTCGCCTCTTTAACGAATTGTTCATAAGTAAACTTAAATCCCTCTGGCGTAGTGGCCACATCGATACCATTTAACAAACCAGCTTGCTTGTAACGCATACGGGCAATAATCTTACGCCATGCTTGTTGTGCTTTATTCATGGCCATAACATCTAGCTCATCAATCAAAGCATGACCTATTTTAAAACCAACAATTGTGGCAGGCTTCTCCATCGAGCGACAAATGATAGTGGTTCGATATTGACGGCCATAATATATATCCACCTCTTTATTGGTTTCATATACCTTAGTTTTAAGCCCCCAGTCGAATGCAACTTCTTCAATTGTAGGAAAGAAAATATCTCGGATCTGAGGGTAAGTTGGTGCAAAGTAACCTAAAGGCACTTTTGGAAACTCCCAAGCTTTATTACACAAGCTTGAGCAACCAACCCAAGTTTTTCCAGATCCAAAGCCAGCAACAAACGCTCGGAATTTCTTTTCCATCTGTAAAAAATTAGCCTGAGGTACATTCAGCGTCGGATTGATGTTCGGCATCTTTTTTACTCGCATCTACAACTTGAATGGTTACTTTTACTGGTGTTGGATCATCGCCCCCCTCACCATCACCCGATCTTATCTTTTCAATCTCAAGTTGTTTCAACTCAAGATCTAGCAACTGCAATGAATGGCCCTGCATCTCATCTTTAACTTGCTTAATAATGTTCTGCCTTGTGACTTTGTTTTTAGTCGAGTCATACATTTTCTGCAGCTCATTAATGCGAAATGCTTTGTTAGCCAAAGGGATATCGAAAATATTGTTCTTAAATTCCTCTCGAGTTTTTTCGAACAATAGCTTAAATTTTTCGCTTAAGTTTTTCCCAGCAGCTTTCGTTGGGTCATATAGCTGAACCTGTTTTCGATCAATTTCAATGTTAAATTCTTGCTTGACAGCATCCGCAACCTGTTGGGGTGTATCCATGCATGCAAGAGCTTGAACAATATAGATTTTCACTTGTTCTTTTAATGCTGCCATACCCCTACCTTTGTCTAGCTACGTCTAGCAAAATAGACAAAAAAAAGAGCCCAAAGGCTCAACTTATTAAACATGTTCCACAACACTTGGAAATATTTACATCTGATACAAACGGCGCTTGTTTTGCTACTTCAATAAGTCGCTTCACGTTCTCGTCTGCTCCCCACCGTTTGGTAACACCAATAAATTCTTCAACGTCATGACCTGCCAAGTAATGCTTTGGTAAGCCAGTCATTTCACTGTAAAGAGCTTCGCCGTCTTCATCACGTTCAACCCCAATGTGATAAAGCTCATGTTCGATTAAAGCGCAAAAGTCTCTGTCAGTAGCTTGGTCGCAATAACTAGCATCAATTGTTATTAGATATACAGGCACATAGCCAAACCAATCACGCATTTGCTGCTCTTGGCGAGCTTTCTTCCAACCACCTTGGTTAAACATCACCTTTTCACATTGGCCTAGAACCATGCGTTTTTTAGCTACACATGCGGATGAAGCCCATGCACAGGCTAGAAATTCTTCATTGTCGTGAAGTAGCTCAGCAATATGATCATGATCGGGGTTATGTAAAGGACCACCAATAGTTAAAAAGTTTGTGATCACCCAATTCATTAAGTCAGGTGCTGGAGCTAATCTAATTGCTTCATCCTCTTCGGCTTTATCAATCAAGTCCTGTGGTGGGAATGGTCTGATCTGTTCCATCTTCAATTCTCGCTAATTCGCTTTTAATCCAGTTAATTGCATAACCTGATTCAATTTGGTGAGGTTCAAGACGCTCAAATTCATAACCTCGGTCTAGAGCTAGTTCATATTTATTAAATGAATTTGCAATCTTTTTACCCCCGCGACCAACTGCCCAAGGACTGCCAGCAATTTCTATAAGAAGATTCAACTTCACAATATAAAAATCGAACCGCCAATTTTTAGTTGATTCAAATTGAAATTTTCTTCGGTATCCAATTCGATGCTCTTCTAATTCTTGAAATAATGTTTCTTCAGCTTCGAGATATTTTTCTTTAGCCTTGGGCAATGGTCTGCTTTTAGGTTTGGTTTTAGGTTCTTTTTTCCGAGTAAGCCAAAAGTATTCTGTAGAATCCATTATTCTCACCCATAAAAAAACCGCCCTTAGGCGGTGGCTAAACTCACAGGCAATATAGTATTACTTCTTAAAAGTTGCCTTATAAAGCTTTGAATTAAAGTAATCCGTAATTTCTTTACCTTCGTTTTGAATTTTTTCCTCATTTAAGGGTAAAAAATCTAATTCAGATTTGAAGCTCATATACTCTGGAATAAATTTCTTTATAGGCGGAGGTGGTTTAGGTCCACCTTCTGTAATTTTTTCGATAAATCCAGCTAACCATAAAATATACTCACCTTCTGAATTATGAGGAGGAATCAAACTCACATCTATTTTTACTTTACATTCATCTAATTGTTTACTAAACAATTCAACAAAATCAATAAAATTATATTTTAATTTAAATTCTGTTCCCTCAATTTCTCTGCGTATACATGTCATAAGTAAGTTCATATTTTCAATACAGTCATGTGAAAACAATTCCTCATCTTTAATTTTGTTATAAATATTTTCCGCAAACATGAGATACTGTGGCATTTCGGCAGCTCCTCATTTTTATAAAGTATTTTTCTTAAGGTAGTCCTATTATAACAATGTTGCAACAAGAAATTTTCCATTTTTAGTTTAAGGAAATTTTAAAAATTATAAAAACGATTATATTCAATAAATTAGTACGAATAAAAGCTAGGGAAGTTTGATTTTTCTATTGAGCTTTAAAATGGATTATTGTGTTTAAATTATCAATTTAAAAAGCTTGCCTAGTAGGCAAGCTCCCCCTTTTTTGATATTTGCGCTGATCAATAAGGTTTAGTGTTACTTAAAGCAACACACTGATAATACTGAAATATTTAAAAATAAAAAAGCCCACTTCCTATTTTTATTCAGAAATGGGCTTAGCGAAAAAAAACGCTTAGACCTGAAATAGGAAATATCTATTCGGAAATATCTCCAACTTCATATTGGCATAATATTTAAGCACTAGCAATAGGGACTGAATTA
This sequence comes from Acinetobacter sp. 1566109, assembly GCF_000582255.1. NCBI lineage: Bacteria > Pseudomonadati > Pseudomonadota > Gammaproteobacteria > Moraxellales > Moraxellaceae > Acinetobacter > Acinetobacter sp. 1566109. The sequence continues at coordinate 5,186 of NZ_JEYB01000072.1, forward strand.
AAAATATCAAATATTCATATTTAAATAGATAAAGATTTCTTTTTTTGAATGGTTTTATTTTTAGCCTACATAATTTTTTTACTTATCAAGACTTATAAAGAATATGTGCCCATCAATAGGTAATACTTAATAAGGTCTTATGTGTAGTAACCATTAGGCTCTAGAGAGTAAGAAATCACACTGACTAAAAATAAAAAATAAAAAATAATTAATTTTCAATATTAATGATCATATACTGCAAAGTTATGTATATTCCAACTTCTCCATTGTTGAGTGCCTCATATAAGTCTTCATCAACGAAATCTCCAGATTCATCATATAGCCATTTATGAATTTGAATAATTTGTATATTCCCTTTTTTGTCTATTCTTGCTATTGGGTCTATTACGGACCGAACTATCACTTTCTTCTTCGTCTTAACATCGAGCAATGTGATAATTGTCATTTTAAAATCCTTATAAATATCCTGTATAACAACTACTCTCAATCAATAAAGATTTTTATATTTAAATTACTTAAATAGCAATCTTTTCAATCTAAAAAATAAATTAAAAACACTTCAATAGTATGTGCCTATTAGAAAAGATACCTTAAATATTCTACTAGCAATAAAAACCGCTTTAAGGGCGGTTCATCTAAAATTCACAGGTACTTAATGAAGATTTTTTTTCTGTCTTTGCATCTTTCTGGGCTCACAAATTTTTCCAATAAAGTTAGTTAACCACAAAATACTTTCTTCACGATCTTCAAAATGAGGTATAAGGCTTAAATCTACTTTTATTTTGCGATCAGCTAAAGGCAAACTTAAACAATGTTCAAAGTCTATTGAGCTGTACTTCAATTTGAGTCTTTTTTCTGCAGCTTGATTCTTTATCTCAGCCATAATGCGATTTAGATTAACAATCAAATTATTTGAAATTTTATTATTTTCATATACCCGTTCGTAAACTGTCTCAGCTACATCAATGTAATTTATTAGCTCTACATTCTCATTCATAGCATTTGTACTCCGTTTTTTTAATTATTCTCCTAAAATCATGTTTATTTGAGTTACCTAATGCATCATCTAAGTAAATATTGTTTAAATTCGATTAATTTAATTTTAAATAAATTATTGAATTAATAATATAATTATTGGATTTTATAATATTTTTATACATCTTTATCCTTAGCAAATTCAATTAAAATTTAATAAAAAGCCCCGCCAATAATCGATATTTAGCGGGGCCATTTGCGCCGTAATACGTCCGGCAAACGATAAAACTAGTTTTTAGGTGATCTAATGATATTTAGAACTTTCTCAGACATATCATGTAAGTCAGATCCAATTGGCAGCCAAAAATGATAGTTAATGTTGTCGCGGTTAAAAACTTGCTTGTAGTACTCAGTTTTAAAAGATGGGTCGATATCAGAAGCTTTTAGTAATCTGCCTTCTTTCTCTATCTTTTGCCCATCTAGTTCACCACCAACACAGATATTCATTTTAAGTACCAAATTCTAATTAGACTGGACTATAGCATAAATATAAACATGCTTAAGTGGGCATTCTTAAACGCTTAACATTTAGACAAGCATTCAATTTAGATGATTTATAATGTAACGACCATGTATTTAGGATGAAGACAGCTAATGTGTGGTGTAAATCTAACCATTAAATCAAAGGAACATTACTTAATGCAAAGAAAAGGGGCGCTTTTAACGATTGTACTGGTGGCGCTTGGTGCCCACCACCAGTACAACACAATATCAACTCTACAATTAATTAATATGGAGGTGACACAAACAAATAACTATCATTTCTAATAGAATTTCAGGTGGCGATGTTTGGCGACGAGCCACCTGATTTAATTTTAAATCATAATTGAAATCTAGCAAGTATAAAAACAAAAAGCCCATCAAACGATGAGCTTTAGATCAGTGAATTACTTATACTTCGTCCACTATATCAAAAATATGCCATAAAGCGTCTAGACAGTCAACAAGTCTAAATTATGCTTTTCTACTAATTGAGAAGCTTTTAAACGTTCTAGATCTGAATTAAAGAGAGTTGAGGCCATGTTAGAAGAAGTTAAAGCGGAAAGTAAGGAGGGGTAAGGTGGATAAATATCTGACATCTAACAATGTGTGTGAGATGTTTCATATTACTAAACGCACACTTAATCGTTGGGAAATTAACACTCCTTGGGGTATTCCCTTCCCAGCCCCAGCTTTAAGTTCTGAAGGCGGGACAATGAAAAGATACCTCGCTACTGATGTAATGAAGTGGGAGGAAGAATGCCAGCAAAAGAAGCAACTAAAAAAAGCTATATAAGTTGTACCGAAGCTAACAATCAGCAAACTTGATGAAATTAGTCCAGATCAATGATTGTTAGCATATTTACGTTACTATATACTGTCCGCCGAATCACGGCTTGCTAGATAAACTCAGCAATTTCATTTATGTACATAATGGTGTACATATAATGAAACCAAGGAAGCAAGAATATACTTTTCCCGTTTAATTATAAGGGTTTAGGCGATATGGCATTAATCGTTCAAAAATATGGCGGTACTTCTATGGGTACCCCCGAGCGCATTTTAAATGTTGCTCGTCGTGTGAAGCGTTGGCATGATCACGGTCACAAGGTTGTTGTGGTCGTATCTGCAATGAGTGGTGAAACAAACCGCTTACTTGCCCTCGCTAAAGCCATTACCGAAACACCTGACCCACGCGAGTTAGACCAAATGGTTTCAACCGGTGAACAGGTGACGATTTCCATGTTAGCTATGGCACTTAATTCGATTGGTGTGGAAGCTAAATCCTATACCGGACGTCAAGTCGGTATTAAAACTGACAGTGCATTTACCAAGGCGCGTATTGAGTCGATTGACACAGATGTCATGACCAATGACCTAGATGCAGGCCGTGTTATTGTAGTTGCAGGCTTCCAAGGCTTTGACGCTAATGGAAACACAACTACTCTAGGACGTGGTGGTTCAGATACTTCTGGTGTTGCGATTGCTGCTGCACTTAAAGCAGATGAATGCCAAATCTATACTGACGTTGATGGTGTTTACACTACAGATCCTCGTGTTGCTCCTAAAGCGAAGAAAATTGATCGTATTTCTTTTGAAGAAATGCTAGAAATGGCATCATTAGGTTCAAAAGTTTTACAAATTCGCTCAGTAGAATTTGCCGGAAAATATCAAGTTCCTTTACGCGTATTATCAAGCTTTGATAATGATGACGACGGCGCATTTGACGACGAATTTAAAGAAAATGTAGGTACACTCATTACTACTGAGGCAGAAGACACTATGGAACAGCCAATCATTGCAGGTATTGCTTTTAACCGTGACGAAGCAAAATTAACGATTTTAGGTGTACCTGATGAACCAGGTATTGCTTCTAAAATTTTATCACCAGTAAGTGATGCCAACATTGAAGTGGACATGATAGTCCAAAATGTTGAAGAAGATGGCACAACAGATTTTACGTTTACTGTAAACCGTGTTGATTTAGCGAAAGCTGAAAAAATCTTAAATGAAACTGCCAAAAATATTGGGGCACGCGAAGTTTCAACACGTGACGATATTGTAAAAGTTTCGATTGTTGGTGTGGGTATGCGCTCACACGCTGGTGTAGCAAGCAAGATGTTTACTGCCCTCGCAGACGAAGGTATTAATATCCTTATGATCTCAACATCTGAAATTAAGGTGTCTGTCATCATTGATGAGAAATATCTTGAACTTGCAGTTCGTTGCCTACATACCGCTTTTGGTTTAGATCGCGAACACGGTGAAAGCAGCGCCCGCGCTTAATTTTACCAACCGGTCAAGAATTCATTAAAAAATGTTTACTTGTCCGACAATAATCAAAGAAAACACAGAGCCGCTATAGTTTTTTTTATAGCGGCTCTGTTATATTAAACGGAAAGTTTTTTGGCAGAGATTATCAAAATATGACTTTGTTCTCATATTTCTGTTAGAATCTGACTGAAAACTGAGGTTGAGCTTTTTATTTGGGTACCAATATTGCAGTTTTAAGCGTTTAGCAAGGAGATAAACATGCTGATTCTGACCCGCCGTGTCGGGGAAACATTAATGATTGGGGATCAAGTCAGTGTTACTGTGCTTGGCGTCAAAGGAAACCAGGTTCGAATTGGTGTGAATGCGCCAAAAGAGGTTTCTGTTCATCGCGAAGAAATTTATCAACGTATTCAACATGAACGTGCAATGCATGAACACCTTCAACATCTTGATCAAGATTATCAAGTTTCATATGAAGATGATAATTATGCACAGAAAAACTTCAATCGTTAGTATGAAGTTATTCTCTCCCTAATTAAAGCGACTTTATAGTCGCTTTAAATTTTTTGGGAGTATATAAATTTATAGCCCTAATGCACGTTTTACAGGTGCATAACTACGACGATGCTGATCGATTACACCGTGAGCTGCAATCGCTTCAAAATGCGCTTTAGTTGGATAACCCTTATGTTTGGCAAAACCAAATAATGGATATTGCTGATCTAATTCAGCCATTTGGCGATCACGTGTAACTTTTGCCAAGATACTCGCGGCACTAATCTCGGCATGGCTAGCGTCGCCACCAACAATCGCTTCACAAGGAATAATGATTCCTTTGGGAATTTGGTTGCCATCTACAATGACTTTTTGAGGCTGTGTTTTTAGACCATCCACGGCACGTTGCATAGCCAAAAAAGTTGCTTGCAAGATATTCAGCTCATCAATTTCTGCATGGGTAGCTTCTGCTATTGACCATGCTAAAGCTTTTTCCTGAATTTCAATAAACAACTTTTCACGTTTCTTTTCAGTTAATTTTTTAGAATCATTCAAACCTAAAATTGGATTGTTCGGATCTAAAATAACAGCTGCGGCAACAACTGAACCCACTAATGGGCCTCGCCCTGCCTCATCTACGCCTGCAACAAACATGTATACTCCAATAAAAAAAGAGGCCGATCAATATGAGTCAGCCTTCTTTGAAACTCAAATTATTAATTACTTTTGCAAAGCTTCGGCTACACAAGCGTTTACAGTATTAGAGACAACCTGATTTACAACTGTTGCACGTGCCGCCGGGTCAAGTGCAGCAGTAGCCAAATCAACTGCTGTAACACTGTTTGGTGCCTTTTCACTTACGCAACCACAAACATTAGTTTGAATACTATCACGTTGTTCAGCAGTCATAAGCTTGGTTGCTGTTTTCCATGCAGCAACATTATTAATTTCTGTAATACATTTCGCGTTTACAGCCACTTTTAATGCAGTCATGCCTAACTGTTGAGTTGCTGTTTCTGTAGAACCTGCACCAGGCGTGGTCGCACAAGCCGTTAAAGCTAAAACAACTGGTGCCATAGCAAGCATCAATTTTTTCATCATTTTTTCCTTTGATCGAACGTAAGCAGCGCGTATTTTGCCTAAACTTGTGCTTAGAAGAAACAAATAAATTGATGCATTTGTGCAATCTGACTCTGTTATTTTCCAACTCAAGTTGACTATGTTTCTTCAATTAAAGCGTTCTGTTTATAGCACGCTCCGTTACGAGAACAACATTTCTCAAAATCAACCCTTTCTCATAAAATCTAGCACTAAAATGACAAAAAAATAGGGTCTTTTATGCCTGCCTCATCCTCTCAATACTACACCCGTACTGCACAGATTCTGCATTGGGTCATGGCAATCATTTTCATTACCGCTTGGGTGATTGGCTTTTATAGTGGAAACTTTTTAAGTTACGATGCTGATGGTAGCTTTAAAGGTGATGTCATTACACTACATAAAAACATTGCCACAACCATTATCTTTCTAGTGGTTATTCGCCTATTCTGGCGTTACACCCACCCAGCCCCACAACTGCCTGACACCATGTCACCCACTATGAAAACCTTAGCTCACATCGGACATTTATTGCTATATGTGATTTTAGTGGCTTTACCTGTTACGGGTTGTTTATTTAGCTGGAGTGTTGGTCATCCTGCCCCAGTTTTATATTTATTTGAAATTCCACGTTTAGTACAAGATAACCCTGAGATATTAGCGATTGTTAAACCATTGCATATTTATATTTCGTGGTTTGCAGGTTTACTTATTGTTGGACATGTTCTGGCAGCTTTAAAACATCACTTTGTGGATAAAGATAATGTTTTAAATAGTATGACTAAACAACCTAAATAAATTCTATGTTAAAAAAAACCGCCTATCACAGGCGGTTTTTTTATTTAGATTTTCTGAATTTCTGAAACCCACTTTTGCTTCTCTTCATCTGAGATGAAAGAGGCTTCAAAAGAGTTAATTGCGAGTTGCTTCAACTCATCATTACTTAAATCTAAGGCCTGCTGAATAGCAATAAAGTTATCATTCATATAACCGCCAAAATATGAAGGATCATCCGAGTTAACAGTCACATGTACGCCTTTTTGTAAAAGACGGCGGATGTTGTGATCTTTCATATCCTTAACGACACATAGCTTTAAGTTACTTAAAGGACAAACCGTTAATGGCATTTTTTCGTTAATTAAACGAGCCATTAATTGTTCGTCTTCTTCAGAACGCACGCCGTGGTCAATACGGTTTACTTTGAGCAAGTCTAAAGCTTCCCATACATATTCAGGTGGGCCTTCTTCGCCCGCGTGAGCCACGATTAAGAAACCTTCTTCACGTGCCTTAGCAAAAACACGTTCAAACCTAGCTGGTGGATGGCCTACTTCACTTGAATCAAGTCCAACAGCAATGATGTCTTCTTTAAACGGTAAAGCTTGCTCAAGCGTTTCAAATGCAGCTTCTTCGCTTAAATGGCGCAAGAAACACATAATAAGCTGAGAGCTAATACCAAATTTGGTTTTTGCGTCAGCACATGCACGTTTAAGCCCATTGATCACCGTTGCAAACGCAATACCACGGTCGGTATGAGTTTGTGGGTCGAAGAACATTTCTGTATGAACGACACGATCTTCTGCACATTTCTCAAAATATGCCCATGCTAAATCATAAAAATCTTGCTCATGAACAAGAACATTTGCACCAGCATAGTAAATATCTAAAAATGATTGAAGATTATGAAAGTTATAAGCTTGCTTTACTTCTTCAACAGATTTGTAAGGAATCTGAATCTGATTACGCTGTGCAATAGCGAACATTAATTCAGGTTCAAACGTCCCTTCAATATGCACATGCAACTCGGCTTTTGGTAAGGCCTGAATCAGCTCGACTTGATTCATATTAACTCCACATCTAAAGAAAAAAGGGTGTGGTAAGCACCCCCTTCTATAATTTCCTTCTTATATCTCTATCACTAAAATAGTTCTAGAAGAAAATTATGAAAAATCATATTAACCGCCAAAAGCGATAAATTTAAATACCCAAAGAGCAGCAATAATCCATACCATGTATGGAACAGTTTTTGCCTTACCTGTGAATAATTTAACTAATGCATAGCTGATGAAGCCCATAGCAATACCATCTGCAATTGAGTACGCAAATGGCATAAATACAATCGTTAAAAAGGCTGGAACAGCTTCTGTAATATCATCCCAATCAATGTGCGTGATCCCTTGGATCATGAGTACACCAATGAACAATAAAGCTGGAGCTGTTGCAAAACCTGGCACAGATTGAGCAAGAGGTGCCAAGAATAAACAGCAGATAAATAAGAAAGCGACCACTACTGCAGTTAAACCTGTACGTCCACCTGCTGCTACACCTGAAGCCGATTCAATATATGGTGTGGTTGATGATGTACCTAATGCTGCACCAGCAACAATTGCAGTAGAGTCAGCAAATAGTGCTTTTTTCAAACGTGGCAATTTGCCATCTTGTAAAAGGCCCGCACGGTGTGAAACACCTACCAAAGTACCCGTACTATCAAACAAGTCAACAATAAAGAATACGAAGATCACACCCACCATACTTGCAGTAAACAGACCTTTAAAGTCCATTTGCATAAATGTTGGTGCAATTGAAGGAATCTGCCCTACTACACCTTTAAATTCATTTAAACCTAAAGCAGTCGCAATTGCTGTCACTACTAAAATACTAATAATGATGGCACCACGGACTTTAAGCTGATGTAAAACAACAATAAGTAAAAAACCAAATAAAGCGAGTAGTACAGTAGGTTGTTTAATATCGCCCAAACCCACTAATGTTGCTTTATTTGCAACAATAATTCCGGCATTTTTTAGCGCAATAAGCGCCAGGAATAAGCCAATACCACCACCTATCGCAAATTTAAGCGACATTGGAATTGCATTAACAATCGCTTCACGAACTTTAAAGAAGCTGATTGCAAGAAATACAACGCCTGAAACAAAAACAGCAGCTAAAGCTGTCTGCCATGGCACCCCCATACCCATACATACCGAATAGGTAAAATAAGCATTAAGCCCCATGCCCGGTGCTAATGCGATTGGATAATTGGCAATAATACCCATCACTAAACAACCGATTGCTGCTGCCAAACAGGTCGCAACGAATACGGCGCCATGATCCATGCCGGTTTCAGATAAAATGAGTGGATTGACAATGATGATGTAACACATCGTTAAAAACGTAGTTACACCAGCAAGAACTTCTGTTCGAAACGTGGTTTTATTGTCGCTTAACTTAAATAAACGCTCTAACCAGCCTGCCGAAGAATTGGGCGCCGCCATAAGTAGCCTCTATGCAAAATCTGAGCTGTGGAATATGTACTTCTATGTAGGTATCTGAGCAATCTTGTTTTTCTGATCAGATCTCTAGACAAAAATCTTCAATAGACGAAGCAACAAATATGCCACTCATTCGATTTCTGCTGTCATACACAGAAAATAGCCACAGCCCCTCTTGAAACACAAAAAAGCTGCATAACCCCTATGCAGCTTTTTTACTATACGTTCAATAAGTTTAACAGATTCAAAAGCAACATGATCAAAATTTATGAAAAGATATGATCAATGGCACAGTTTTTAAAGCAAATAATAATGACTACTTTGCTTAGAAAAACACTTTTTTATCGCTGATATATTTTTGCAAATTATATGAAGCTAAATTGCTATGACTAATACGATTAGGATTTCGCTCAATTGTTTGCAAATTTTTTTCAGCTTCCTGAATAATCCTCATGAGCTCTTGATGTCTTTTATTTTGGGTATCTAAATACGCCCAGTACCCTAATACAAACACGATACTCACGCACAACACTATTAATACTTTATTGATCATTATTATTATCTCTATGTTTTTAATGTTAATGATCTTAACAAAAAATAACCAGTTTGTGAATATTTTCACATTTATTTACAATAATTATTAATCACTTAAACCATTGATATAAAAAATGTTTTCTAATTTGCAATTTTAAAAAGAGTAAAAATAATACTTTTCACTTAAAAATTCATTTTTAAAAATAACTATATTTTTTAACAAAAACTTATATAGCATTATTCACCTACTTTTATTTTTAAGTATATTTAAATTTATTTTTCAATTTAACTTCATTAAATTATTTGTTGAATTTTAATTTATTGTTCAATCCGTTCAATAATAAAAAGCCCATTTCAATAAATTAAAATGGGCTTTTATAAAGTTATTAACCAGCAACTTCTTCAGCTTTAGGTTTTGCTTTTATCAAATCAGCTTCATAAACCACATCATATTCTTCTAACTTTAAATGATGTAAACGCTGTTTAAGCTTTTTCAATGACCATGGCCATGCTGCAAAGTTACGCCCATTTGCATCAAGGTAGTAACTTTTACATCCCCCACTATTAAATACAGTGGTTTGCAGATGTTTTTGTACCAAGTCGTTGTGCTTTTTAATCACTTCTGATTTCACTGAAAGCTTAGCAATACCTTTTGCCTTCATTTGTAGCAAACCATCTACAATATATTGCAGTTGTGCTTCGGCAAGACCAATAAATGAGTCATAGACCAAAACATTTGGCCCAAGCATAAGAAATGCATTAGGTACATTTTCAATATTAGTTCCTAAGTAAGCTTCTGGTGA